>JAEUMA010000569.1 GCA_016793565.1 Rhizobiaceae bacterium | reverse complement strand
AGATGAACAGCAGCCGCAGAATGTCGTCGCGATAGTCGGCGCCGTCCAGCCGGTCGGCCAAAGGCGTCTCGACATCGTCGAGGTCGGAGACCTGGTCTTCCGGCGGCATGGGTTGCTGCCGCGAACGCTTGCGCACGGCATCGATGCCAGAATTGCGGCCGACCAAGATCAGCCACGCGGCCGGATCCCGCGGCGGTCCGTTCCGCGGCCAGTTCTTCAACGCGCGCAGGCACGCGTCCTGAAACGCTTCCTCGGCCGCGTCGAGGTCGCGAAAATAGCGCAACAGGGCGCCGACCACCTTGGGCCGAGCCGCATTTAGCGCGGCGTCTATGAAGCCGAGATCGGTCATGCGGGAGCCGTCGCCGGCGCGGGGAAATAGACACCGACCGGACGCACCTCGTAAGAGCCGCTGCCGGGATTGGCGGCGGCGAGATCGCGCGCCACGTCGAGCGCGTCGTCCAGGTTGTTGCAGTCGACCAGGTAGAAGCCCAGCAACTGCTCCTTGGTCTCGGCAAAGGGTCCGTCGATCACCACGGGCTCGTCGCGTCCCTTGCGCAGCGTGGTCGCCGCTGTCGTCGGCAGCAGGCGCGCAACCGGCCCCAGCCGCCCCTGGCTCGCCAGCGCGCCGGTGACCTTGCCGAGGCTCGCCATGACGGCGTCGTCCTCCGCCTTCGACCAGGAGCCGACCACGTCTTCGGAATTGTAACAGAGGATAGCGTAAAGCATGTCCGGTTCCTTCCAGCAGAGGACGCATGAGTTAGGGCGTTCCCGACAGCACGTCGAGAATTATCCCGCGAACCCCGATCGGAAGCGGGCCAGCCTACTCGCGCATATAGGCGACGCCGAGGCGCGCCGGCTGGCCGGAGCGGAAGCGAACGAACATCAAAATGACGATCGACGCCAGATAGGGCAGCGCCAGAAGCAGCTGATGCGGAACGGGCGCGCCAAGCACCTGCATGTGCGTGGCCAGCGCTTCCAGGAAAGCGAAGGCGACGATCGCCACCAGAACGCCTTTCGGTGCCCAGTTTCCTGCGATCAGTGCGACGATCACGATCCAGCCACGCCCAGCGCTGAAATCGGCCAGGAAGCGGTCGGAAAAGCCGAGCATGAGAAAGCTTCCGCCCAGCGCGGTCATGGCGCTGCCAAAAATGACGGCCGCGTATTGCCGCGCGGGCACGCTGAGCCCTTTCACGTCGAGCGCCTTGGGGTTCTCGCCGAGGCAGCGCAGCTCCAGCCCGTAGCGGGTTCGGTAAAGCAGGAACCAGATGGCCGGAACGCAGAGCAGGGCGAGGTAGGTTAGCAGGCGCTGGGAGAACAGCACCTCGCCGATGAAGGGGATGTCCGCAAGGCCCGGAATCGGCCAGTTCTGGAAGCCGGAGAAGGTCGGCTGCTCGCGTCTCTTGATGTAGCTCTGGAACCAGTAAAGCGTGAGGCCGGAGGCGAGCAGGTTCAGGCCGAGGCCGGCAATGAAATGGTCGACGCGCATGGTTGCTGTCATGAAGGCGATGACCACGCCCATCAGCACGCCGGCCAATACGCCGGCCAGGACGGCAAGCCAAAGTGAGCCCGAGGCCGTGACGCCGATATAGGCCGCGAAGGCGCCCATCAGCATCGTGCCTTCCACACCCATGTTCCAGATGCCGGCGCGCTGGGTCACCAGTTCGCCCATCGCCGAAAAGAGCAGCGGCGTCATGATCCTCAGCGTGGAAGCGAGGATGCTGATGAGGATCGCTTCCTGGAACAGCTGGCTCATGGCGCCTTCCTGACGATCCGGTAGCGCGCCAGCACGCCGGCGCACAGAAAGAAGAAGAGCGTCAGCCCCTGAATCGCCGGCACCAGTGCCGCCGGCGTATCGGAAAGCACGCGCATGGAAACCGCACCACTGGCCAGCCCGCCGAAGAACAGCCCGGCGACCACGGTGCCCAGCGGGCTGAGGCCGCCGATCATGCCGACGATGATGCCCGAGTAGCCGAGGCCGGCGAAGTTGTCGGCGCGCAGGCGGTGGCTGACGCCGAACAACTCGATGGCGCCGGCAAGCGCGGCCAGCCCGCCGGAAATCATCATCACCACGACCACCGTTCGCGCGATATCCACGCCCTTGTGGCGCAGAGCCTCCGGATTGTAGCCGAGCCCGCGGATCTCGTAGCCGAGCGGCATGCGCGCGAGCAGCACGGAACAGAACAGCGCCGCCACGAAGGGCAGCACCACGCCGACGTGCAGCCGCGGGATTCCCGCCAGCATCGGCAGCACGGCGTCCGCCGGCAGTTCCGGCGACTGGTGGTAGGCGACGGTGCCCACCTCGGTCCACGGCCCTCCGGATAGCATCCACGACATCAAATAGGCGATCAGGTAATTGGTCATCACGGTAGAGATGATCTCGTTCACGCCGAAGCGCGTGCGCAGCCAGCCGCAGAGGCCGCCCAGCAGCGCTCCGGCCGCGACGCCGAAGGCGAGCACGGCCGGAAAGAACAGGACCGGCGGCAGACCCATCAGCAGCGTCGCGCCGAGATAGCCGCCCATCGCGCCCGCAAACACCTGGCCCTCCTGCCCGATGCTCCAGATCTGCGCGCGAAAGGCCACCACGGTCGCAAGGCCGGTGAGAATGAGCGGCGTTGCGTTGACCAGCGTGGAGGTCAAGGCGCGCCGTGAACCGGCCGCGCCCTTCCACAGCGCCGAAAAGGCCTGGCCTATGTCGGCGCCGGTCGTGGCCAGCAGAAGCGCAGTCGCCAGCAGGCACGCCAGGACAGCGAGCGCAAAGGCGGCCACGGTCCATCCGAGGTTCGGTTCGACGCGGCGCTCGAAGGTGATCATGCGGCCGCCTGCCGGTTGCCGGCCATCATCATGCCGATTTCCTCGACGCTGGCCGCGCGCGGATCGACGATCCCCACGATCTCGCCCTTGAACATCACGGCAATCCGGTCCGCCAGGTTGAAGAGGTCGGAAAGCTCTTCGGATGCGAGCACGATGGCGAAACCCTCGGCACGCTTCTCCAGGAGGCGCGTCTGCACATACTCGATCACGCCGACGTCCAGGCCTCGGGTCGGCTGGTTGGCCAAGAGCAGCCCGGACGCATGCAGGAATTCGCGTGCGATGATGACCTTCTGCGCATTGCCGCCGGAAAGGTTGCCGGCCGGCACGGCGCCGTCGCGGGCCGCGATCTGGTACTCTGCGATCATCGTCTTCGACAGCGCGCCAATCGCCGCGCGGTTCATCAGCGGTCCGGACGTATACTTTCCGTCGCGCTGCCAGCCCAGCACCAGATTGTCGGCGATGCTGAACTGGCGCACCAGCCCTTCGCGAAAACGGTCGTCCGGGATATGGCCGACACCCCGGTCCATCAGCGCCCTTGCGGGGAAACCGGTCACGTCCTCAGCCTCCAGCCGGACCGAGCCGGCGCTGGGTTCGCGCACACCGCAGAGCACCTCGAACAGCTCCTTCTGGCCGTTGTCGGCGACTCCGGCGATGCCGAAGATCTCGTGGCGGGCGACGGCGAAGGTGATATTTTTCAGGACATGCTCCCCCCAGTGGCCGATGGCGGAGAGCCCTTCGACCTCCAGCACCTTTGCACCGGGAGCCAGCGCCGGCTTCGAAACTGTAAAGGACACCGCGCGCCCGACCATCAGGCGGGCAAGCTCATCGGCCGAGGTCGACGCGGTCCTCAGCGTATCGACAACCTTGCCCTTGCGCAGCACGGTGACGCGGTCCGACTGCATGACCTCCACAAGCTTGTGGGTGATGAGGATGATCGACAGGCCCTTGGCGCACATCGCTTTGATGATGCGGAAGAGGGTCTGCGATTCCGCCGGCGTCAGCACGGCGGTCGGCTCGTCCAGGATCAGGATGCGTGCGTCGAGATATAGCGCCTTGAGAATCTCGACCCATTGCTGCCGGCCGACAGCTAGCTCCCACACATAGGCGTCGAGGTTCACTTCTATCCCGTATTCGGAGCAGATCGCTTCGATCTTGCGACGAGCCTCACGGGCGTTGAGCCGCCAGCCGGACTTCTGCGTGCCGACGATGATGTTTTCCAGCACCGTGAACTCCGGCACGAGCACGAAATGCTGGTGGACCATGCCGATTCCGGCGGCGATGGCGTCGCTTGGAGAAGAAAAGTCGACCTCGCGGCCGTGCACGAAGATGCGCCCGCCATCCGGCCGGTAGAAGCCGAAAATGCAGGACGACAGCGTCGACTTGCCCGCGCCGTTCTCGCCGAACAGGCAGTGGATTTCGCCCGAACTGAGGTCGAAGTCCACGCCATCATTGGCGGTGACGCCGGCAAACCGTTTGGTCAGCGCCTCGACGCGCAACACGCTCGTCATCGCAATGCTCTCGCAGATCGTGCTGGTTAAGGCCTCGCGGTCGCGGACGTCCTCGCCGCGACCGCTGACCCGCGCGCGGTCACTTCGCCGTCGTCTTGGGCTCGGAGACGTCCAGCGGAACTTCCAGGCTGCCGTCCATGATCTTGCCCTCCACGGCCTTCACCTCGGCGCGAACATTCTCCGGTACGGCCGATTCCAGGTCGTGGAAGGGCGCCACTGCGGAGCCGCCTTCGGCCATCGGGAACCAGTGCTTTTCCTTGTTCCCGTCATAGGCCTTGCCCTCGGTCTTGTGTGCGTACCACTCGTTGATGATCCAGTTGAGGTCCGGATCCCACACTGCCTCGGTGCTGCTCAGCACGGTCTTCGGCGCGAAGGAGTTCTGATCCGAGAAATTGCCGAAGCAGTAGATCTTGGCTTCTTCGCAGGGCTGGAAATTGTTGGCCAGCTGGAGGATGAAATCGGCGCCGGTGGCGATCTGCGCCTTGGTGTACTCGGCGGCCTTTGCCGGATCGTACCAGGATTCGATGAACGCCACGGAGTGCTTGAGGTCCGGACGCACCGATTTGGCGCCGGCGAAGAAGGCGTTGATCTCATCGTTCACGTCGTCCGCCGGATAGGTGCCCACCGCACCGACGACGCCGGTCTTGGTCATCTTGCCGGCGAGCGTGCCGAGTACGTAGGCCGGCTCGTGAACCCGCTTGTAGACCCAATACTGGTTGCCGCCGAGGCCTTCGTTGCCTGAGCCGACCACGACGAACAGGATTTCCGGAAACTCCTCCTTGAGCTTCTTCACCTGGTCGGAATAGGTGCTGTGCGCCCAGATGATGTCGTATTCGCCGCTTTCGGCAAAGAGCCGCATGGCATCGCCCGCATCGTCGCCCCAAAGCGGCTCCGTATATTTCCACGAGATGTTGAGGCCGTGGGGGGCCGCTTCCTTGGCCCGTTCCAGCGCCTTGATGAAGGTGCCGTCCCAGCCGTTTTCGATGCCCGCCGACAGGATGACGGCGACGCTGAGCCGGTCGGGCTTCTGCGCCTTCGCCGGCAGTGAAGCCGCCAGCATGGCCAGCAGCAGGGCCGCGGCGAAGGCCGCGGCTTTCGAGATTAGTTTCGATAGCATTGAAGTGCCTTTCCCTCTGGTTCCAATCGGGTTTTCCCGTCTTGTGTCGTTTTGCCTGCTATTCCCGCCGCCTTTCAGCCAGCCGCCTCCCCTGCCGCGATGAGACGATCCATATCGGCGCGCCGAGCCTCCCGCGGGGCGCGCTTGACCGTGTCGTCCAGCCCACGGCCTGGAGCGACGGGAGAGCCAGGTTGCATTGCATGGCTTCGAAGGCGCCTCATATCCAACATCGTGCTCCGATGCTCACGAGCGCCATCCTATCAAAGCTCCAGCACGATTTCGTCGCTCAATGCGCGCGAACAGCAGAGCGTCATGCGATCGGCGCGCTCGCGATCGGTCAGCACCAGGTCGCGATGATCCGGCGTGCCCGACAGCACCTTCGTCACGCAAGTGCCGCAGATGCCCTGTTCGCACGAGGTCGGCACCTCAAGGCCGATCGCCGCCAGCGCCTCGACGATGGTGCAGCCGGCCGGCACCTCCAGGCTGCGCCCGCTCAGCGCCAGCCGTACGCGGAAGGCATCATCTGCGTCCCGTCGCGTGATCGGCGCGGCGGCAAAATATTCACGCCGGATCGCCTCCTCCGGCCAACCGCGACGTGCGGCGTCGATCACCGCGTCCATGAAGCCGGACGGCCCGCAGACATAGAGCCTGGCCCCGGGCCGCCCGGCGGAGGCGATCGCCTCAAGGTCGAGACGCTGGTCTCCCGGTCCGTCGTCGAGATGGAAATGTGCCCGATGCGCAAAGGCCGAGGCTTCGATCTCTTCGCGAAACGCCATGCGCGCCGCGCTGCGCGCGGCGTAGTGGAAGGTGAAGTCGCGGCCTAGTTCGGTCAGCCGATGCGCCATGGCTAGGAGCGGCGTCACGCCGATGCCGCCGGCGACGAGGAGCGAGACCGGCGCGTTCTCTTCCAGGACAAAATTGTTGCGCGGCATGCCGACCTCGACCGTATCGCCGGCGGCCAGGCCGTGCATGGCGGCCGAGCCGCCGCGGCCATACGGCTCGCGCAGCACGCCGAGGCAGTAACGGTGGCGTTCGGCGGGCGCATTGCGCAGCGAATACTGGCGCACCATCCCGTTCGGCAGATGAACGTCGAGATGCGCGCCCGCCATGAAAACTGGCAGATCGCGCCCCAACGGATCGACCAGTTCGAAGGCGGCGATGCCCTCGGCGCATTCCGTCTTGCCCGAAAGACGCAAGCTCATGCGCTGGGATGTCCCTTCCGCGGCCGTCCCGGTGCCCGCCGAGGAAGGACTATGCGCGTTCATCCGCTCGATCGCTTGAGCTCCACGAAGGGCAGACGCGTCACCTCCGCGCACACCAGACCGATGCCAGTCCCGCTATCGTCCTTCATCTCCACGTCGACCGATGCGCCCGGCTCAGCCAGATCGCCCGGCAGGAACCCGAAACTGATGGCGCGGCGCAGCGTCGGGCTGAAGCACAGGCTGGACGCCCGGCCGACGACAGCCCCGTCCTTCCATGCCGTCATGGAACCCCAGTAGACGCGCGATAGTGCCGTACCCAGCGCGCTGTTGGCGGCGGCTAGCCGAAGGATCTCGGCGGCGTCGTAGCGCAGCCCGACCAGGCGGCGGCCGTTTTGCGGGCCGCCCTGCTCGCGTGCCAGAGCGTCGCGGCCGACGAAATCGCGGCCGAGATCGACGAATTTGCCCAGCCCTGCCTGATAGGGGGTGACAGTCAGGTCGGCAGCGACCTGGACGTGGGCGCAACGCTGATCGGGACCGGCGCCGGTATAGTCGGCGGAGACCAGGATTAACCCGGCCTCGACGCGCGCGACGTCCACTGCATACTCGCCTGCCGGCCTGATGCCGAACTTCTCGCCGGCCTCGTAGACCACGTTCCACACCGCCGCACCGCCGTCGCGCGGCACCCATAGTTCGAAGCCGCGTTCGCCGGTGAACCCCTGCCGCGCAACGAACAGATCCACATCGGCGATCCGCGCCCTGGCCATGGCCGAGAACTTCAGCGCCGACCAGTCGCGCCCGGTGGCCGCCGCCAGCACGTCGAAGGCGCGTGGCCCTTGCAGCGAAAGCACGCCGAACTCGTCCGACACGTCGCGGACTTGGACGTCGAGCCCGGTGGCATTGGCCGCGAACCACGCATGGCTGGCCTCGCCTGAAATGATGAAGCGCTGCTCCTCGCTGCGGAAAACCAAGCCGTCGCCGATCAGCAGGCCGTGCTCGTTGCACCAAGGCGCATACATCGCCTGCCCGACCGCGATGGCCGACAGGTCACGGGTCATCAGACGGTTGACGAGGCGGTGCGCCTCCGGTCCGGCGATTTCCATCTTCGGCAACGGAGACATGTCGATGAGCGCCGCGGCGCCGCGGATGGCGCGCAACTCGGAGGGCATGTCCGTGTAGGCGTCGGGAATGACGTATTTGTCCCAGGCGTACCACCAGGTCGTTTTGTTGTGCGCTGCGGTAGCGGAATGGAATGGCGTGCCCCAAAATGCGCCGGCCGGCGCACCGGGCGCGGGTGCCATCTGGTTCAGACCGGTCGGCATCAGCGACATCTCAAATATCCCCAGTTGCGGCTAGCTTGAAATTGGAGCGCCGAGGCCGAATTTCTTCGCAAGAGCGCGGCGATATTCGAGCGACATCCGATCGGACGGGATATGGATTTCTTCGGTCAGGTCGAGCGGCAGTTCCTCCGGCCGCTGCTCCTCCACCATCGGCTTGTCCTCGTCGTTGATGAGGAGGGCATCCTTGATCCAGTGCTCGTCATCCGGATCGCCGGTGGTGTCGGTCATCACCTGGAAGATGCGCGTCTCTCGCGCCGAGACGGGGCACACCGTGTCCGCGAAATAGTTGACGTAGTCGGAGCCCACCGGAGCGATCTTGATGATCGTCGAGAACGGAAAGGTCAGTTCGTAGGTGTAGACGACATCGCGCTCCGTGCCCGGCACGCCGTCGGGGAACCGGTTGAAGCCCTCGTGGTAGGGGAAGGCGAAGCGAAGGCCGAAATCGGTGTGCTCGACGTCGTAGGGCGGTATGGGCTCCGCTGGGCTGCCGCCGAAGCTCTTCGTGTGCACGAAGGGGAAGTGCGCCACGTCGTTGAAGTTCTCGACATGACGGCTGGCCGAGGCATACCAGGTGCCGTTCGGCACGTAGACATTGCGCAGATCCGGGTTGCCGATGCCCTCCCACTCCGGAAGCTGCCAGATCGGCTCCGGCTTGAGGCAAGCCCAAACGATTCCGTAGCGCAGTTGCGACAGACAGGTCTGCAGCCGGAGCTTGGGCGGTATGCGGCCTTGTGAGTTGGCAACGGACGGGATCTTTGTGCAGGTACCGCCATGCCCGAATTCCAGCCCGTGCATGGGACAGACGAGGCTGTCGTCCTTTATCCAGCCGGCGCTGATGCGGGTTCCGCGATGCGGGCAGAGGTCACGGGCAACCGTGATCCCTTGCGCCGTGCGGTAGATGACCAGGTCGACGTCCAGCAGACGCGCCCTCACCGGGCTGTCGGCGATGTCATGCGCGAAGGCGACGGGATGCCAGAAGCCTGCCAGGATATGCCAGTCCCGTTCATCGAAGGTGCAGCCGCGCGGCAGTTCGGTGCGGACCTTGGAATGATCGGTTGGCAAAAACACGCGCTGGCTCCCGACGAGGTCGATGCTGGCTTAGACGGCGTGATGCCGGCCCGCTGCGAAATGTGGTCCAACCAGGCGGGCGACGGAATGCCTCAATCGGTTCAATGCATATCTTGAATTAAGATCGCATGGCGCTAGGCTGAGGCCTTTCCAAGGGGCGGCGCCGATCAGGCGTCGGATTGTGCGATGCACACACTGCTTGACCCCGCGCGCGGTTTCGCCTTCGGGGAGGCGATCTATCCCAATGGTGGGCGCTACGGCCCCCTGCAGAACAGCTACCTGACGCTGCTGATCATCCACGAAGGCCGCGCGCGCGTCGTCTGCGACGGGGTGGAAACCATCATCGAGCGTCGCAGCTGCGGCTTTTTCCGCAACGAACGAAATCTTCTGATCGACTACGTTGAGGGTAGGCGCACCTGGGCGAGCTGGTGCGAAGGTGGAGCCTCGAACGAAACATCGGTGACGAGTTCGAACGTTCGCCTCGCCGAGCTGCCGGCGCAGGTGCCACTTTCCGCCCGCGTGGAGACGTTGCAGAGGCTGGGCGTCGAACTCGGCTCGGGCTCGTCTTCCAACCTCAATGCGCTGCGCAACGCGCTCGGCCAGTCGATCTTTCTCGCCTATTTCCACGACGCCCAGCTCTCCGAACAGGAGAAGCTCATTCCGCGCTCGGTGCTGCGCGCACGCCTATACATCGAGGAGAATTTCGACAAGGAGATCACAGTCGAGCGGCTGGCCGGGCTTGTCGGGGTGACGCCGCAGCATCTCGTCTCGGCTTTCCGGCGGCATCTGGGCATCACCCCGGTGCGCTACCTCTGGCAGCGCCGCGCCGCACGCGGGCATACGCTGCTTCTCCAGACCGGCCTGACGCTTTCCGAGATCGCCTATCAGTGCGGCTACAAGAACCCGTTCCACTTCTCGCGGCAGATTGCGCAGCAGTTCGGCATGTCGCCACGCGAGGTGCGCGCCAACAAGGGTTATCGCGTGCCGAGCGACGTTGCAGAAGGCGCCGCCGACACCGCCTACGGAATGACGGCGTCGGACGGAGCGCCCGACAAGGCGACGGTCAGGCCTTGAGCGCGCCGGACTTTTTGGCCGCGAAGGTCGCCAGATAATCCATCAACGGCGGGTTGAGGCAGTCATAAGGCTCCAGCCCCAGTTCCTTCAGCCGTGCACGGATGCCGTCCATGCGGCTCGGGTCGACGCCGGACTCGATCACCGAGGAGACGAAAGCCGCGAAGCCGGGCTCGGCCCAGCCGGATTCCTGGAAACGTTCCGGATGCACGAAGGTCAAGCCCTTGAAGGCATGGTCGCGCTCGACCGGCCCGTGCATGTGCACGCCGCAGCCGGTGCAGGCGTAACGCTGGATCAGAGCGCTCGGATCGACCACTTTCAGCTTGTCGCCGTTCTCGGTCACCGTCACATCGCCGGTCGCCGCCACCGCTACCACGGAGAAGATCGCCCCCTCCGGCTTCCAGCATTTGGTGCAGCCGCAGGCATGGTCGTGGGCGACGTTGCCCTTGACCTTGACCTTCACCGGTTTGCTGGCGCAAAGGCAAACCAGCGTGCCGCCGGCGAAGCTTGCGCTGCCCTTCTTCACCCCGCCGTCGACGGCGGGGTGGATCGAGACGTTGGCCATGGCAGTTCCTCCCTTTCCAATGGCGTTCAGTCGCGTTTGTCGAATGCGCTAGTTTTTGCGGCGCGGCCGGTTAGTAGACGACCACGCTGCGGATCGACTCTCCCGCATGCATGAGGTCGAAACCCTTGTTGATCTCGTCAAGGGTCAGCCGGTGCGTGATCATCGGGTCGATCTGGATCTTCCCGTCCATATACCAGTCGACGATGCGCGGCACGTCGGTGCGGCCGCGCGCCCCGCCGAAGGCGGTGCCCTTCCAGACGCGGCCGGTGACCAGTTGGAACGGCCGGGTGGAAATCTCCTGGCCGGCGCCGGCCACGCCGATGACGATCGACTGGCCCCAGCCGCGATGGCTGGCCTCCAGCGCCTGGCGCATCACCTTGACGTTGCCGGTGCAGTCGAACGTGTAGTCGGCGCCGCCGATCTGGTCGGCGCCACGCTTGGTCATGTTGACAAGATGCGGAACGATATCGCCGTCGATCTCCTTCGGGTTGACGAAATGCGTCATCCCGAACTTCTCGCCCCAAGCCTTCTTGTCGTTGTTGAGGTCGACGCCGATGATCATGTCGGCACCGGCGAGCTTGAGGCCCTGGATGACGTTAAGGCCGATTCCGCCGAGGCCGAACACCACGGCGGTGGCGCCCTGCTCGACCTTGGCGGTGTTGAACACGGCGCCGACGCCCGTGGTGACGCCGCAGCCGATGTAGCAGATCGTATCGAAGGGCGCGTCGGGATTGACCTTGGCGACGGCGATCTCGGGCAGCACGGTGAAGTTAGAGAAGGTCGAGCAGCCCATATAGTGGAAGATCTTGTCCTTACCGATGGAGAAGCGGCTGGTGCCGTCCGGCATCAAGCCCTGGCCCTGGGTGGCGCGGATCGCCGTGCAGAGGTTTGTCTTGCGCGACAGGCAGGACGGGCACTGGCGGCATTCCGGCGTGTAGAGAGGGATGACGTGGTCACCCTTCTTGACGCTGGTCACGCCTGGACCGACGTCCACCACGACGCCGGCGCCCTCATGACCCAGGATAGCCGGGAACAGCCCTTCCGGATCCGCACCCGACAGCGTGAACTCGTCGGTATGGCAGATGCCTGTCGCCTTCACCTCGATGAGAACCTCGCCGGCCTTCGGCCCTTCGAGGTCGACTTCCATGATTTCCAGCGGTTTTCCGGCTGCGACGGCGACGGCGGCACGGGTCTTCATGGGCAATACCTCCAGATGCGGATTGCCGGCGGGCCGCGGCCGGCCGGTCGTTGGATTTCAATGTTCAGGCGGCCCTTGCGGGGCTCGCGGGGAAGACGCCGGACATTACCACGAAGCCATCGATGCGCTTGACGCGGTCGCACCAGCGGCGGATGGCAGAATAGTCCTGTCTCGGGATACCCCCTTCTTCCGATAGCATGATGTAGGGGAAGCAGGCTATGTCGGCGACCGTTGGGTGCGGCGCGGAGCATATCCATTCGCGACCTTCCTGCTCGCCGAACCAAAGGTGTTCGTCAAGGATGCGGAAGAGCCGGTGCGCGCCTGCACGCGCGGCGTCGACATCGAAATCATAGAACAGGCCGTCATGCAGGCGGGCGGCGGAGGAGGTGCTGGTGATACCGTCTGCGAAGGCCAGCCACTGCCCGATCTCGCCCAGCATTTTCGGGTCGTCGACGGGATACCATTTTTTCGACGGATCATATCTGGCCGCCAGATAGACGAGGATCGCCTGCGCGTCGCGCAGTATCAGGCCGTCATCCTCGATGACGGGCAGCTGGCCGAGCGGGTTGATCGCCAGGAACCACTCCGACTTGTGCTCGCGGCCGGGATAGAAGTCGACCGGCACCGCCTTGTACTTGACGCCCAGCATGCTCATCAACAGACGCAGCTTATAGCAATTGCCGGAGAGTTCGTAGTCGTAGAGCGTGATCATGCAGCCCTCACAGATCCAGCACCAGGCGCGGCGACTTGGAGCGCGACACGCAGGTGAGGATCTTTGTCCCCGCGCGCCGCTCGGCGTCGTTGAGATAGACGTCCTGATGGTCCGGCTCGCCCTCGATGACGGTGCAGAGGCAGGTGCCGCAGGCGCCCTGCTCGCACGAAGACGGCATCTCGATGCCGTTCTCGCGGATGACCTCCAGGATAGTGCGGCCGGCCGGCACCTGTAGCGTCATGACCGAACGCGCCAGCGCTACCTCGAAGCTCGAGCTGTCGTCGATCGTGTTGGTGTTCTTGAAATACTCGAAGTGCACGGAAGAATCCGGCCAGCCGAGTTCCGCAGCGATCGATCGCGCTGCCTCCAGCATCGGCCCCGGTCCGCAAAGATAGACCTGCCGGCCTGCCTCGTAGCCGTGGAGCAGTCGGCGCAACTCGGCGCCGGTGGCTGCCGGATCGAGGCCGAGATGCGGCCGGAGTGACGAACCGAGCGCGGCCAGGCGGTCGCGAAATGCCATCTGGCTCTCGTTCTGCGCGAAATAGTGCAGTTCGAAGGCAAGCCGCTGGTTCTGCAGCGCCTGCGCCATGGCAAGCAGCGGCGTGATGCCGATGCCGCCGGCGATGAACAGTGTCTTCAGCGCGTCGCGACGCAGCGGAAAATTGTTGCGTGGCTCCGAGATCGCCAGCACGTCGCCCTCGCGGACGGTCTCGTGCATGCATTTCGAGCCGCCCTTGGAGTCCGGCTCCAGCTTGACGCCGATGACATAGCTGGCGCTCTCGCCCGGCCCATTTGTGATGGAATACTGGCGGATCTCGCCATTGGGCATATGGACGTCGATATGCGCGCCGGGCTGGAAGGTCGGCAGCAGGCCCTTGATCGGCCTCAGTTCGAATCCGGCGATGCCGTCGGCGGCCGCGAACTTTCTTGCCACCTCGACGCGCAGCGCCGCCTTGCGGCCATGCGGGGTAACCTCCGGCATCTCCGCCAGTTCGGCCGACACGCGCTCATAGACCGGCTCGATGGACGCTGGCGCAGGCTTTCCAGCAGCCTCGCGCTCCGCCTCGTCGCGTAGCTTGGACAGCAGCCGGTTGTGGTGCCTCATCACCGCGATACGCTGCGGACCTTCGGCATCGTCATCCAGCACGCCTCGAATCACCGAGCGGCCGGCATCAACCGGCTGCACGAAGAAGACCGCCAGCGTGTCGGCGCCGGCCTCGCGGGAGCGCAGCGCCACGGACGTATCCGACGCCGCCTCCAGCGCCACTTCTGCGTCCTTGCCGTCGAGTGCGCCGTTCGGCTGGAAGCGGTAGGATCTCAGCCTCTCCGCCACGTCCTCGGCCGCCGCATTGACCGGGATGCCACGCAGCACGAGCTGGCGCCCCTCGGTGACGCCCGCCAGCGCCGGCACCTCGCCGACCGGCTCTTCGGCCGACCAGACCAGGCCGTAGCGCTCGACCGCCGGAAAGGTGCGGTTGGTGATGGTGCGCGCCGGCGCGTCGGCCGGATGGGCAGGGATGTAAGTGCAGCCGGCGGTGCGGTTGGCGTAGCGCCAGCCGTGATACTGGCATTTCAGCTCGCGCCCGTCGTTCATGCCGATGGAAAGCCGGACGCCGCGGTGCAGGCAGCGGTTCTCCCATACATTGACGTAGCCATCGTCGGCCCGCCAGACCGCGAACTCGCGGCCGAGAAGCTGCGCATGATAGACGTGGCGAAAAGGCAAATCGTGCGAGGCGGCGATCGGGTGCCACCGGCTCCGGTCGGGTTCAGGCATCGTCGTCTCCTAAAGCATGTCTCCCGAAAGTGGGAACCGGTTTCGGGACAAAGACATGCGCAAAATCAAATACCTAAAGCGTGTTGCGTGAATCCTTTTTCACGCAACACGCTTTAGAAAAATCAGGCGGCGGCCGGGATGACGCCGTAGGTCAACCCCTTCTGGCTCAGCCAGCGGCGGTAGGCGATCGCCGATTTGTCTGCACGGATCGGCGTCTCGGCACGCGGATCGAGAGGCAGACGCTTCGGGAACTGGTTTTCCAGGATTGGCTTGTCCTGGCCGAAGATCGTCTGCTGAAAGCGCTTTATGATCTTGTCCTCGTTGTCGAAGTCCAGAACGCACAGCATCATGTGGGCGCGGATATGCTCCTGGTCGACGGGCTGGATGAAGATGGCGATCACGTCCATGCGCTTCTCGTCGGCCGGGCTAGACTTGTAGAGCACCGAGCAGAACGGGTGCGGCACGCGGTAGACATATTCGACGTCGGCGCCGCCCGTCGAAACCGTCGAGGCCATCGGCTGGAAGAAGCGGCAGCGCGTTGCGAGAATCTCGTCGCGGTCGGCGGAAACCTCGACGTCGTATTCCTTCACCTCCGTGTGCGGCTCGGCGCCGAGGATGTCGGTGTGGACATAGGGGAAGTGGCCCATATCCAGAAAATTCTCGATGGCACGCGGCGCCGAGACGTTGACGCCCATCGTGGCGGCGTTCAGCCGGCGCCGGTCGGGCTCGGCGAATTCCGGGATCGGGAAGATATCGGCGGGCGGATTGCCGAGCGAGGACCAGACATAGCCGTATGCGACCTTGGCCGGCAGCCGGTCGTTCACCGCCGCGATGTCGACCGCATCGTCGGCGCGCAAATCCGGCCGCGCGCGCCAGACGGCGGCATTGCCCGCCTCATCCCGCGCAAAGCCGAGGCGCTCCTCCAGCAGCACCGTCTCATGCACACGGCCGGCCGGCATCTCGGCGATAGCCTGCAACGGATGCCAGAGATCGAGGACCACGCGGTCGGTGCATTTGGTCATGGCTGTCTCCTCCTTCGCTGGAAGGATTTTTTGCTCAATTTAGGCGGCGGCGGGGATGGCGCCGTAGGTGACGGCACGCTCGCGCAGCCAGCGACGGTAGGTGACGGAGACAGCGTCGGCGCGGATCGGCGTTTCCGCGCGAGGATCCAGCGGCAGGCGCTTGGGCACCTGGTTCTCCAGGATCGGCTTGTCCTGCGCGAAGATCAGTTGCATGAACCAGCGGATCGTCGGCTCATCGATGCCTTCCTTGATGTAGCAGAGGAAGGGATGGGCGATGCAGTTCTCCTCGTCCACCGGCTGCACGAACAGCGTTATGGAATCGAGCCTTCCGGGCTGCAGCGGATTGCTCTTGTAGAGCGCCACCGTATAGGGCCGGATCACCTTGTAGATATAGTCGACCATCATCCCGCCCTTGGCCGTCGGCGAAGCGACCGGCTGGAAGAACTTGCAGTCGGTGGCGAGAATCTCGTCGGCCTCGGTGATCTCGACATTGTAGGGCTGCACCTCGGTGTGCGGCTCGTCACCCAGCCAGCCGGTGTGCACGAACGGGAAATGGCCCATGTCGAGAAAGTTCTCGACCGCGCGCAGGCCTGACACTTTTACGGCGATCGAACCGCCGGTGACCGTGTGGCGGTCGTCCTCGAAGGCTTCCGGCAGGTGTACGATGTCGCGCGCCGGCGTGCCGAGGCAGGCCCAGATATAGCCGTAGAGCTGCTGGCTTCGCACCGGCGCCCCGCCCGTAATGCAGACAACGTCGGCGTCGTCGCCGTGCCTTGTCACTTCGAGGTCGACGCCGAGCAGCCGCGATGCGAAGGGCCGGCCCTCGGTCAGCACGGCGCGATCGGCGACGATATGCCAGTCGTCGAGGAGAATGCGGTCGCTGCAAGGCGCTGCCATCTGTTCCCTACCTGGCCGGCTCTCGGACGAGTCTGCTTGGTTCCCTTCGCGTCATTGCAAACACAAGATTGGATACCAATCAACGATTTTCTGCCGGACAAACTCTATTTCCTGATTGACAGAACTGGCACGTTGCATTCCGATATATGCAAGTCGCAATCTGGGATATGTCGACGTTCAACGATGCCCTGAACATGGGCAATCCGAATAAAATCAAGCCAGTCCGGGTGGAAGACGCCGCACCGATGAGCAACCGTTCCCAGGCGATCGCAGACGTGCTGACGCGCGCCATCATCGATCATCGACTGGTGCCTGGCTGCAAGCTGGGCGAACGCGAGCTTTCTGAGATTTTCGGCGTCAGCCGCATCGTCATCCGCCAGGCGCTCATTCGCCTGGCCGACCATGGGCTGGCGCAGATCGAGCGCAACCGCGGCGCCTTCGTCGCCAGGCCGGGGATGCAGGAGGCGATCGAGATCTACGACGCCCTGACGTTGGTGGAACAGGGCGTGGCCGCGCAGCTCTCCGACAGGCTCGGGCCTGCGGGCTGGGCGGAACTGCGCCAGCATGTGGAGCGCCAGCGCCAGGCGGTAGCCGCGGACAACGACGCACTGGCCGATGTCCTGGGGCAGGAGTTTCATACGGTCTTCGTGCGGCTCTCCCGCAACAAGGTGATGCAGGAGATTCACGCGCAGCTAACGCGGCGCACGACGTTGTTGCGCTCCCTGATCACAGCCGACTTTGACTACTGCAACCTTTTGGACGACCACGCACGCCTGATCGACCTGCTGGAGAAAGGCCGGCTCAAGAAGGCGCTGGAACTGATCGACACGCATCACCGCGCCGTCGTCCGAGGCTACATCATGGACCGGCAGGTGTTTCCGGAGATGACGCCGCGCGAGGCGCTGGCGCCCTATCTCGCCGAGCCGCCTGCCGACGCCCGGGACGGCGCCACGAATTCCACGGCTCAGCCGCGTGGCAGTACCGCGGCGCCGCATCGCCACGACCACAAACAGAGAAAAGAGCCCGCGCTTGCGAACGGGCCTGAAATCCAAGGCAACCATTAGAGGTTTGGAACAATGACCGACACGACCAGACGCGATTTCCTGAAATACTCCGGCGCGCTTGGCGCCGCTGCCGCCACCGGCGGCTTTGCAGGCCTGGCGCATGCGCAGGAGGTGCTGAAGGTGGGCGTCGTATATGTCTCGCCCGTCGCCGACATCGGCTGGACCAAGCAGCACAGCCTTGGCGCGCAGGCGATCAAGGATGCGTTCGGTGACAAGGTCGAGATGACCATCATCGACAACATTTTCATGCCGCAGGATGCCGAGCGGGTCTTCACGCAGCTCGCCAGCAGCGGCAACAAGCTGATCTTCGGTACCAGCTTCTCGCACGGAACGCCAATGCAGAAGGTCGCGCCGCGCTTTCCCGACATCGCCTTCGAACACTGTTCGGGCATCGTCCACCTGGCCAATCTCGGCACCTTCGAGGCGAAGTACTACGAAGGAACCTTCGTGGCTGGCGCCGCGGCAGGGCACATGACCAAGTCCGGCAAGATCGGCTTCATCGGTGGCTTCCCGATTCCCGACATCGTCGGCCCTGCCAACGCGCTTCTGCTCGGCGCCCAGAGCGTCCGGCCGGACACCACTTGCAACGTCGTGTTCCTCAATTCCTGGTTCGATCCCGGCAAGGAGAAGGAGGCGGCCAACACGCTGCTGTCGCAGGGCTGCGACGTCATCTGCTCCATGACCGACACGGCGACCGGCGTGCAGACCGCCGGCGAAGGCGGCGCGTGGTCGATCGGCTACGCCAGCGACATGGCGGCTTTCGGCTCCGGCAAGCAGCTCACCGCCTTCACGCTGGACTGGTCGCGCGACTATGTCGAGCCGGCTAAGGCGGTGGCCGCCGGTACCTGGAAACCGGAGGTTCGCTGGGACGGGCTGGCAGCCGGCATCGTCAAGATGGCGCCCTACAACGAGCAGATCCCGGCTGACGTTGTGGCCAAGCTCAAGCAGCTCGAGACCGATATCGGCAGTGGCAAGGTCCATCCCTATGCCGGCGAACTGAAGGACCAGGACGGCAACGTCAAGGTGGCGGCCGGATCGGTTCTGGCCGATCCGGATATCCGCGGCATGAACTGGTTCGTGGCCGGCATGATCGGCAAGCTGGCCTAGCGCCGGCGGGAGGGAGACGACAAGGTCAGCCCTCACCCTGTCTCCGCTTCGCCTAGCAAAGCGGAGACAGGGTGGCGCGTATCCGCTGCATAGCAATCGAGACCTGAGCCATAGCCGCATGACCCCCCGCCTCGAACTGCGCAATATCTCGAAGCGCTATCCTGGCGTCGTCGCCAATGACGACATCTCGATGGCGATCGCGCCCGGCGAAATCCACGCCGTGCTGGGTGAGAACGGCGCCGGCAAGTCGACGCTGATGAAGATCATCTACGGCGCGGTGCAGGCCGATTCCGGCGAAATCGTCTGCGACGGCAATCGCATCGAGCGGCACGATCCGGCGACCTCGCGCGCGCTGGGCATCGAGATGGTCTACCAGCATTTCGCCCTGTTCGAATCCGTCTCCGTGGTCGAGAACATCGCGCTCTCGGCGCGTATGCCGTTCGACCTCGACGCGCTTTCCCGCCAGGTGGTGGAACTTTCCGAGCGCTACGGAATGCCGGTCGACCCGCGCCGCATCGTCCACGATCTGTCGGTCGGCGAGCGCCAGCGCGTCGAGATCGTGCGCTGCCTGTTGCAGCGGCCGAAACTGCTGATCCTCGACGAGCCGACCTCGGTTCTGACGCCGCAGGCGGTGGAAAAGCTGTTCGAGACGCTGCGCCAGCTTTCCGCGGAAGGCTGCTCGATCGTCTACATCAGCCACAAGTTGGACGAGGTTCAGGCGCTTTGCGACAGCGCCACGGTGCTGCGCGGCGGCCGTGTTACCGGCACCGCCGAACCCCGCAAAACCACCTCGCTGGAACTCGCGCGGATGATGGTCGGCGCGAACCTGCCGGAAATGCATATCGAGCCAGCCCGCCCCTCCCCCGCCCCGATTCTGGAAGTGAAAAACCTGTCCGCGGACCCGCCGCACGCCTTCGGCACTGCCTTGCGCGACGTCTCGCTCTCCGTCCACGGAGGTGAGATCGTCGGCATCGCCGGCGTTTCCGGCAACGGGCAGGCCGAGCTGATCGCCCATCTTTCGGGCGAACTGCGCCACCGCCACGCCGAGGCGATTCGGCTCGAGGGCCAGCCTGTAGGCCGCCTCGACGCCGGCGAGCGCCGCCGCCGAGGCCTTGCTTTCGTCCCGGAGGAGCGCCTGGGCCGCGGGGCCGTGCCCGGCCATTCGCTGCGCGACAATGCGGTGCTGACCGCGCACCGCGCGGGGCTCGTGCGGGGCGGCATGGTCGACCGGGGTCGCGCGGCCGCCTTCGCCGACAGGGTCATTTCGCGATTCAAGGTCAAGGCGAATGGCTCGGGCGCCGCCGCGCAGAGCCTTTCGGGTGGCAACCTGCAGAAATTCATCGTCGGTCGCGAGATGGAACTGGCTCCGAAGGTCCTTTTGGTCTCGCAGCCGACCTGGGGCGTCGATGTCGGCGCATCCGCCTTTCTTCGGCAGACGCTGGTAGACCTCAGCCGGGCCGGCGCCGCCATTATCGTTGTGTCCGAGGAATTGGACGAACTCTTCGAGATTTGCGACCGCCTCCTAGTCATCTGCCAGGGACGGCTTTCATCCTCGCTCGACCGCAGGAAGACCGATCGCGAGGAGATCGGCCTGCTGATGACTGGGGGAACCGAAAGCAGCACGCACAAGGGGAGCGCCGGTGCACTTCACCATTGAGCAGCGGCCCCAGCCCTCGGCGGCGATGCGCGTCGCCGCACCGATCATCGCCACGCTTCTGACGCTCGCGGTGGGCTCCGCCTTCTTCGCGGCGCTCGGCTACGCTCCGCTGGCCGCGCTGCACGCCTTCTTCATCCAGCCGCTGTCTTCGGCCAATGGGCTTTCCGAGTGGCTGCTCAAGGCCTCGCCGCTGATCCTGATCGGCTGCGGGCTCGCCGTCGGTTTCCGCGGCAACGTTTGGAACATTGGCGCGGAAGGCCAGCTGATCGCCGGCGCGATCGCGGCGACCGGCGTCGGCCTCTACTGGCCGGCGCCTGACGCGTTGCTCCTGCCGCTGATGATCCTGGCCGGCATCGTCGCCGGAATGGCCTGGGCGGCGGTTCCGGCTTTCCTGCGCGCGCGCATGAACACCAACGAGGTGCTGGTCACGCTGATGCTGACCTATGTGGCGACGCTGTTGCTCTCGTGGCTCGTGCACGGTCCGTGGCGCGATCCGGCCGGCTTCAACTATCCGCAGACAGCGCTGCTGCCTCCCGCCGCGATGTTCTCCTATTTCGATCCCGCCTACCGGCTCAACACCTCGATCGTCGCCACGGTCATCGCGGTGGTCGCCATGTGGCTGTTCACCGACCGCTCCTTCCTCGGCTACAAGATGTCGGTCTCGGGCGCCGCACCGCTCGCCGCCCGCTACGCCGGATTTCGCGAATCGTCCGCGATCTGGATCGGCCTGCTTGCCGGCGGTGCGGCGGCCGGTTTTGCCGGAGTGGCCGAGGCTGCCGGCCCCCTCGGCCAGCTCTCGCCGCAGATCTCGCCCGGCTACGGCTTCGCGGCCATCATCGTGGCCTTCATCGGCCGGCTGAACGCCTTCGGCATCGTGCTCGGCGGACTGCTGATGTCGCTGCTCTTCCTCGGCGGCGAACAGGTGCAGATGACGCTTGGCCTGCCCTCGGCGCTGACGCGCATCTTCCAGGGCATCCTGCTCTTCTTCCTGCTTGCCTGCGACTTCTTCATCTTCTACCGGCTGCGCCGGTCCGGGGGCCATTGATGGATCTGTTCGTCGCCATCTTCGCCGGCACAGTCATCGCCGCAACGCCGCTGGTCTTTGCCGCCTTGGGCGAGCTGGTGGTGGAGAAATCCGGCGTGCTCAACCTCGGCATCGAAGGCATGATGCTGATGGGCGCGGCCATCGCCTTCGGCGCAGTCGTCGCCGGCTATTCCATGCCGGTGGCGATACTGGCTGGCGGCCTCGCGGGTGCCGCCACATCGCTTCTTTTCGGCGTGCTGGCGCTGACCTTCCTGACCAACCAGTATGCGGCAGGACTGGCGCTCGCCATCTTCGGCTCGGGCGTCTCGGCTTTCCTGGGCCGCGGCTTCGGCAGCGCGCCGATCGACGCCCTCGACCGCATCCATATTCCGGGCCTGTCGGACATCCCGCTGGTCGGACCGATGCTCTTTCGCTTCGACCCGATGGTGTATCTCGCGCTGGCGATGTTCGTGGCCATCTCCTGGTTCCTGTACCGCACCAAGTCGGGCCTGGTGCTGCGCACCATCGGCGAGTCGCCGCAAACGGCGCACGCCATCGGCTATCCTGTGATAAAAATCCGGTATCTCGCCGTGCTGTTCGGCGGCCTGATGGCAGGCCTCGGCGGAGCCTATCTCTCGGTCGCATACACGCCGCTCTGGGTCGAGAACATGACCGCTGGCAAGGGTTGGATCGCGCTGGCGCTCGTCGTCTTCGCCACCTGGCGGCCTCAGCGCGTACTGCTCGGCGCGTGGCTGTTCGGCGGCATGACGATTTTGCAGCTGCAGGGGCAGGCGATTGGGCTCGCGGTGCCGTCCGAACTGCTCTCCGCCCTACCCTATCTCGCCACCATCGTCGTGCTGGTGATCATCTCGCAGAACCGGCAGATGCTGGCGCTGCATTTCCCGGCGTCGCTGGCCAAGCCTTTCCGGCCCGCCGGTTAGGCCGCGGGCGGTCGCACGCCGCCTCCCCTTTCCCGGCAAGGCCAGCCCGTGCTTATTGGCGTCCATGGCCTTCACCATCCGCCAGCTCCAGTACTTCGTCGCCGCGGCGGAACGCGGTTCGGTGTCCGGCGCGGCGCAGAACCTGTCGATTTCGCAATCGTCGGTGACCGAGGCGATCAAGGAGCTTGAGACCGATCTTGGAGTGTCGCTGTTTGAACGCCATCCGCGCGGGCGGACAATCACGCAGAAAGGCCATCAGGTCCTGCGCCATGCGACCAAGATCCTCGCCGACGTTTCGGACGCACGCCGCGCTCTCTACGGCGACGGAGAGGCCGGTGCTGGCCGGCTGCAGCTCGGCGTGACGTCGATGGTGGCGGGCTACGTGCTGTCCGACCTGCTCGCACGCTACCGTCGCGCCTATCCGGCCGTCGAGGTCAGCGCCATCGAGGATAATGGCGACTATCTGGAGCATCTGCTGGTCGGCGGCGAACTCGATGTTGCCGTCATGGTCATTTCCAACCTGCGGGACCGCATGGCGCTGCAGGCCGAAATCCTGGAAGTCTCGCCCTACCGGCTGTGGCTGCCGCTCGGCCATCCGCTGGCCAGCGCCGACATCATCGCGCCGGCCGACATCATCGGCCAGCCGCTGATCATGCTCACCATCGACGAGATCGAGGAGAATACGGGCAAGCTGCTGACGGCGCTCGGCGCCAGGCCGCAGGTCGCCTTTCGCACGCGCTCGGTCGAAGCGGTTCGCAGCCTGGTTGCCACCGGCGCCGGCGTGGCGCTGCTGCCGGACCTCGTCTACCGCCCGTGGTCGCTGGAAGGCGATCGGATCGAGTCGCGCGATATTTCCGGCGCCTTGCCTGTCGTGCAGGTCGGCATGGTCTGGCGCCGCGGCTCGGGCCTGACGCAGACGGCCCGCGACTTCATCGGCATCGCGCAGGCGCAAAGGCCGATCCGTCAGCGGCTGTCGTGATATCGGAAAATCCGATATCGTCTTTCTCATAAATGAATTTGCGAACGCAACGGTTTCACTGCAACCTGCATACAGGGAAGCTTGCCGCCGCCAGAGCGGCCCCTTTTCACCAATGGGAGTTGTCAGATGAAATCGATCCTCAAGGCATGTACCGCCATGACGCTGGCGCTGGCCTTCGGCGGCCAGGCGATCGCGCAGGTCAAGGAAATCGGTGCGGGCGAAGGCCAGGTGAACATCGTCGCCTGGGCCGGCTACATCGAGCGCGGCGAGACGGACAAGAATTTCGACTGGGTGACCAAGTTCGAGCAGGCGACCGGCTGCAAGGTCAACGTCAAGACCGCCAACACTTCCGACGAAATGGTCGCGCTGATGAACGAGGGCGGGTTCGATCTCGTCACGGCGTCGGGCGACGCCTCGCTGCGCCTGATCGCGGGCAAGCGCGTACAGCCCATCAATGTCGACCTGATCAAGAGCTGGTCCACCGTCGACGACCGTCTCAAGGACGCCCGCTGGCACACGGTCGACGGCGTGCATTACGGCGTGCCCTATATGTGGGGGCCGAACGTGCTGATGTACAATACCAACGCCATCAAGACTGCCCCAACCTCCTGGAAGGTGGTGTTCGAGGAGATGACGCTGGACGACGGCAAGTCCAACAAAGGTCGCGTGCAGGCCTATGACGGCCCAATCCACATCGCCGATGCCGCGCTGTACCTGATGACGCACAAGCCCGAACTCGGCATCAAGAGCCCCTACGAGCTCAACGAGGACCAGTACAAGGCCGCGCTCGACCTGCTGCGCCAGCAGCGCACCCTCGTCGGCCGCTACTGGCACGACGCCTTCATCCAGATCGACGACTTCAAGAACGAGGGCGTGGTCGCCTCCGGCTCCTGGCCGTTCCAGGTCAATCTGCTGAAGGGCGAGAACCAGCCTGTCGCCTCCGTCTTCCCGGATGAGGGCGTTACCGGCTGGGCCGACACCACCATGCTGCATGTCGACGCGGCCAACCCCAACTGCGCCTATATGTGGATGGAACACTCGCTGTCCTCCAACCTGCAGAGCGACCTCGGCGTGTGGTTCGGCGCCAATCCCTCGGTTCCGGCCGCCTGCACCGACAAGCGCGGCATGATGACTGCGGAAACCTGCACCACCAACGGTTTCGACAATTTCGATAAGGTGCAGTTCTGGACCACGCCGACCACCAAATGCGCCAGCCAGAACGACCAGTGCGTGCCGTACTACCGCTGGGTGTCGGACTACATCGGCGTGATCGGCGGACGCTGAACCGCGCGGGGGGGCGGCCTGCCCCGCCCCCTTCGCCCTTGCACCGCTCTTTTACTTTCGCTCGGCGGCGGCAGGGCGTGTCCTCCTTAAGAGGAGAAGGCTGTTCGGCGCGCAGCGCCGAGGCGGAAGAGCGGCCTATGGCCAGATCTGACGGAGACCTTACCGGTCCATGACCCCAGCCGTGTCCTTTCAAAAGGTGTCGCGCCATTTCGGCAGCGTGCGGGCGGTCGACGCGGTCGACCTAGAGATCGCGCCGAGCGAGTTCTTCGCCATGCTGGGCCCTTCCGGTTCGGGCAAGACGACTTGCCTGCGCCTCATCGCGGGCTTCGAGCAGCCGACGGCCGGCCATATCGAGATCTTCGGCGAGAGTGCCGACGGCGTGCCGCCCTACCGGCGCAACGTCAACACCGTCTTCCAGGACTACGCGCTGTTCCCGCATCTCAACGTGCTGGACAACGTCGCCTACGGGCTGATGGTGAAGGGCGCGGGCAAGGCCGAGCGCCTGGCCGCCGCCGAGGAGGCGCTCAAGCTGGTGCAACTGCCAGGCTATGGCGGCCGCCGCCCCGGGCAGCTTTCCGGGGGCCAGCGGCAACGGGTCGCGCTGGCCCGAGCGCTGGTCAACCGGCCCAAGGTGCTTCTGCTGGACGAACCGCTCGGCGCACTCGACCTCAAACTGCGCGAAAACATGCAGGAGGAGCTGAAGACGCTCCAGAAGGCGCTGGGCATCACTTTCGTCTTTGTCACCCACGACCAGGGCGAGGCGCTGTCGATGGCCGACCGCGTCGCTGTCTTCAACGAAGGCCGGATCGTGCAGGTGGGCACCCCCAACGACATCTATCAGCATCCGCGTTCGCGCTTCGTCGCCGATTTCGTGGGCTCGTCCAACGTCGTGCCGCCGGATTTCGTGCAGCGCTACTGCGGCCAGCGCCGTTGGGGGTCGTTGAGGCCGGAGGCGATCCGCATCGCACGCGAGACCAGCGGCGACGGCGTGACGGCGCGAGTTGTTTCCACCGCCTATCACGGCTCCTCGACGCGGGTTGCCGTCGAGGCCGACGGGCTGAGGCTGAACGTCACCGTGCCGGCGGGCGCACCGCTGCCGGGCGAAGGCGAGACCGTCGTGCTCACCTTCAACCGCGACCAGCTCCATCTGATGGAGGACGGCGCGTGAGCACGGCCTCCATCGGCGCCCCGGCCATCCTGCCGTCGAGCGGCGGGGTGCGCGGCGCGCTGTCCGATCTGTTCTGGCGCCGGCCAGGGTTGCTCCTGGTGCTGATGCTGCTGCCGCCGGTGCTCTGGCTCGGCATCATCTATCTCGGTTCGCTCTTCGCGCTCCTGCTGCAGAGCTTCTTCTCGATCGACGAATTCTCCGGCCTGATCAACCGTGAATTCACGCTCAAGACCTACGGCGAACTGCTCAACCCGTCGAACCTCGACATCATCGTCCGCACGGTGGTGATGGCGGCGCTCGTCACCATCGGCGCGGCGCTGGTGGCCTTTCCGATCGCCTACTATGCCGCCCGCTATGCACAGGGCAAATGGAAGGCGCTGTTTTATCTCGGTATCATGCTGCCTTTGTGGTCCAGCTACCTGGTCAAGGTCTACGCCTGGAAGCTGATCCTCGCCAAGGAAGGCATCCTCGGCTGGCTGTTCGCCAAGCTGCACCTGACCTTCATCCTCGACGCCTGGCTGTCGCTACCCATCGTCGGCGGCAATTCGCTCTCCGTGAGCGCCACCGGCACCTTCATCGTCTTCGTCTATGTCTGGCTGCCGTTCATGGTGCTGCCGTTGCAGGCGGCGCTCGAACGGGTTCCCGGCAACCTGATAGAAGCCTCAGCCGATCTCGGCGCAACGCCGCGCCAGACGTTCCGCAGCGTGCTTTTTCCGCTGGCGTTGCCGGGCCTCGTAGCCGGCTCGATCTTCACCTTCTCGCTGACCCTCGGCGACTACATCATCCCCCAGATCATCGGCACGTCGCGCCTGTTCATCGGACAGGCGGTCTACGCGCAGCAGGGAACGGCCGGCAACATACCTTTGGCCGCCGCCTTTACCGTAGTGCCGATCGTCGTGATGGGATTTTACCTGTGGGGCGCGAAGCGGCTGGGGGCGTTCGATGCGCTCTGACCGCAACCAATCCGCGCCACTCGGCCTCAAGGTCGCGGCGGCGGCGGGGCTGCTCTTCCTGCACCTGCCGATCCTGCTGATCTTCGTCTACGCTTTCACGACCGAGGAAAAGAGCTATCAGTGGCCTCCGCCGGGCTTCACCACCCAATGGTTCGCGGTCACCTGGAACCGCCCCGACGTGTGGCAAGCGCTGACGCTCTCGCTGCAGGTGGCAGCCATCTCAACGGCAATCGCGCTCATGCTCGGCACGCTATGCGCGGCGGCCGTGTCCGGCTCGAATTTCTTCGGACGCGAGACCATTTCGTTGCTGGTCATCTTGCCGATCGCGCTTCCCGGCATCATCACCGGCATTGCCCTGCGCTCGGCCTTCAGCCTTGCCGAAATCCCGTTCTCGTTCTGGACGATCGTGCTCGGCCACGCCACCTTCTGCGTCGTCGTCGTCTACAACAATGCCGTCGCCCGCTTCCGCCGCACCTCGGGCTCGATGGTGGAAGCCTCGATGGACCTCGGCGCCGACGGCTTCCAGACCTTTCGCTACGTGATCCTGCCCAACATCGGCACCGCCCTGCTCGCCGGCGGCATGCTGGCCTTCGCGCTGTCCTTCGACGAGGTGATCGTGACGACCTTCACCGCCGGCCAGCAGCAGACGCTTCCGATCTGGATGCTGGAAGAACTGGTTCGCCCGCGCCAGCGCCCGGTGACAAACGTCGTAGCCATGGTGGTGTTCCTGGCCACCTTCCTGCCGATCCTGGCTGCCTATTACCTGACCCGCGACGGCGACCAGGTCGCCGGCTCCGGAAAATGATGCAAACACGAAGTCTGCGTTTGGAGGACAAGCGATGAACACCGCGATGCTGATCGGCTCGAAGTTCGAGGCAGGGACGGAGGCCGAGGAGACCGTCCTGAACCCCAGGACGGGCGCCACGATCCTCAACCTGCCGGAGGCCAGCCCGGCGCAGATCGACGCAGCCGTCGCAGCCGCCGAAACGGCGTATGCGAGCTGGTCACGCACGACACCGGCGCAACGTTCAGTCTATCTTCTGAAGATCGCCGAGCGCATCGAAGCGGAAGCCGCCGAGTTCGCGGCGCTGGAGGCCCAGAACTGCGGCAAGCCGATCAACGCCGTGCTCAACGACGAGATTCCGGCGATCGTCGACTGCTACCGCTTCTTCGCCGGCGCGGTTCGCACCATGCCCGGCCAGGTCGCGGGCGAATACTTGCCCGGCCACACATCGATGATCCGGCGTGACCCGATCGGCGTCGTCGCTTCGATCGCGCCCTGGAACTATCCCCTGATGATGATGGCCTGGAAGCTGGCGCCTGCCATCGGCGGCGGCAACACGGTCGTGTTCAAACCCTCCGAGCAGACGCCGCTGACGGCGCTGAAACTGGCGAAGATTCTCGCCGATGTACTGCCGGAAGGCGTGGTCAACTTAGTGCTCGGCCGCGGCGAGACGGTGGGCAACACACTGATCAACCACCCCAAGGTCAACATGATCTCCATCACCGGCGACGTCGCCACCGGCAAGAAGGTGCTGCAGGCGGCCGCCAAGACCGTCAAGCGCACGCATCTGGAACTGGGCGGCAAGGCACCCGTCATCGTCTTCGACGACGCCGATCTCGATGCAGTGGTGAACGGGCTACGCGCTTTCGGCTACTACAATGCCGGCCAGGATTGCACCGCCGCCTGCCGGATCTACGCCGGCGACAAGATCTACGACAGGCTGGTCGCAGACCTCACCTCCGCCGTTGCGACCATTCGTTACGACAAGGCCGACGACACCGACAACGAGATCGGCCCGCTGATTTCCCGGCGCCAACGCGACCGTGTCGCGTCCTTCGTGGAGCGCGCCTCGGAACTGAAGCACATCGAGATCACCACCGGCGGCAAGCCGGGCGACGGCAAGGGCTTCTACTACCAGCCGACCGTGGTGGCCGGCGCCCTCCAGCAGGACGAGATCGTCCGCCGGGAGGTCTTCGGGCCGGTCGTGTCCGTCACGCGATTCTCGAATGTCGACGACGCCGTCGCCTGGGCCAACGATAGCGACTACGGCCTCGCCTCGTCGGTCTGGACCAGAGACGTATCCCGCGCCATGGCCACGGCGGCACGGCTGCAATATGGCTGCACCTGGATCAACACGCACTTCATGCTGACCAACGAGATGCCGCATGGCGGCCTGAAGCAGTCGGGCTACGGCAAGGACATGTCGCTATACGCGCTTGAGGACTACACGGCCGTCCGCCACGTCATGGTCGCGCACGGCTAAGAGATCGCCGGCAGCACGGGCGCGTCGTTGGCCGACGCGCTTGCCCTGCGCCCGGTTCGCGTCGATAAGAAGCGCTTTCCGGGCTGAGGATTCGCCTGAGAGCATGCCGCCTGACCAACCCCCTTCCGGATCCCGATCCATGCTGCGGCTGGCTGCCGCCTCAGGCGTTGCTGCGCTGGCGCGCGCCATCACCGGAGTGCGCGGCATATGGCAGGGCAGCGCGCCGTCCGATCGGCAGCGCATCTATTTCGCCAACCACTCCAGCCACGGCGATTTCATCATCCTGTCGGCCAGCCTGCCGCGCAACCATCGCGTGGCGACGCGCCCGGTCGCGGCCGCGGACTATTGGGGCAACACGGCGCTTCGCCGCTTCGTCGCCGACACGCTGCTCGGCGCCGTGCTGATCGAGCGCAACCGTGAAGAGCGCAAAGGCGATCCTTTGGCAGAAATGATCGCAGTGCTCGACCAGGGCCATTCGCTGATCCTGTTCCCGGAAGGCCTGCGCAATATGACCGAGGAGCCGGTATTGCCTTTCAAGTCGGGGCTCTACAACCTCGCGCTCGCCCGCCCGGACGTCGAACTGGTGCCGTGCTGGCTGGAAAACATGTCGCGGGTACTGCCGAAGGGCGAGATCCTGCCGGTGCCGCTGCTCTGCCGCGTCATCTTCGGCGCGCCGGTGGCATTGCAGCCCGGCGAGGACCGCCATGCCTTCCTCGAGCGCGCCCGTCAGTCGCTGCTGGCGCTAGCGCCCCGTCCGGAAAAGGCGGCATGATGATCTGGGAGACCCGCTGGCTCCTCTGCGGCCTCCTCGGCGTCTTGGTGACCGCCACACTGATCGCCGCCGTCCTGCGCTTTCGAAATGGCGGTGCGGCTTCGGCGACCCTCGACAACCTCGAAGCACGCATCAAGGCGTGGTGGGTAATGGTGGCGATCATCGGCCTGGCGATGATCGCCGGCAAGACGGCCGTGATCCTGCTGTTCGCGCTCGTCTCCTTCGCCGCGCTGCGTGAGTTCGTCACCATCACCTATTCGCGCCGCAGCGACCACCGCGTGCTTTTGGCGATCTTTCTGCTGGTGCTGCCGGTCCAGTACTATCTGATCTGGATCGACTGGTACGGGCTCTACTCGATCTTCATCCCGGTCTACTGCTTCCTCATCCTGCCTGCCTTCGCGGTCACGCGCGGCGATACCCAGCGCTTCCTGGAACGTGTTTCGCTGCAGCAATGGGGCATCATGCTGGCTGTCTACTGCATCAGCCACGTGCCGGCGCTGCTGACCTTACCGGTGACCGGCTTCGGCGGCCGCGAGATGCTGCTGATCGCCTTCCTGATCATCACCGTGCAGGGAAGCGACGTGCTGCAGTATGTATTCGGCAAGCTGTTCGGAAAGCACCGCATGGCGCCCAACGTCTCCCCGTCCAAAACCTGGGAGGGCCTTGCCGGCGGCGTGGTCAGCGCGAGTCTGCTGGGAGCGGCGCTCAACTGGCTGACGCCCTTTTCGCCGCTGCAGGCCGGGGTGATCGCGGCTGTCTGCTGCGTCATGGGCGTGTTCGGCGGCCTCGTAGCCTCGGCTATCAAGCGCGACCGCGGCATCAAGGACTGGGGCGCCATGATCGAGGGGCATGGCGGCATGCTGGACCGCACCGACAGCCTCGTCTTCGCCGCCCCGATCTTCTTTCACATCGTCCGCTATTGGTGGACCTGAGCGCAAGGGCGTTGACAGGAAAGCGCTCCGCGGACAAAAGTCCCGCTACAGTTCTCAGGGCGGGGTGAAAGTCCCCACCGGCGGTATGGGCTTCATGCCCGAGCCCGCGAGCGCCCCGGCTTCAACAGTCGGGGGTCAGCAGATCCGGTGCGATGCCGGAGCCGACGGTTACAGTCCGGATGGAAGAGAGCGACGAATGAGGTAGCCGCTTGCAGCGGGCCCGCCTTGTTTGGTCGTTGCGTCCTGATTCTGATCGGTGAACGCAAGGACCAACGCCATGAACCAGATATCGCCCAAGGATTTCCAGAACACCCGTGTCGCCGTGGTGCGCGCGCGGTGGCACGCCGACATAGTGGACCGCGCCGTCGACAGTTTCGTCGAGCATGTCGCCCAATTCTCGGACAACCGCATCGCCATCGACGTGCACGACGTGCCAGGCGCCTACGAGATCCCGCTGCATGCGCAGACGCTGGCGCGGCGCGGCCGCTACGGCGCGATCCTCGGCGTCGCCTTCGTCGTCAACGGCGGCATCTACCGGCACGAATTCGTCGCCCAAGCGGTTCTCGACGGCATGATGAACGTTCAGCTCGCGACCGGCGTGCCGGTGCTGTCGGCGGTGCTCACGCCGCACAATTTTCACGAGGGCGAAGAGCATCGCCGCTTCTTCCTCGACCATTTCGTGGTCAAGGGCCGCGAGGCGGCGCATGCCTGCGTGGACCTGTTGCGGGCGCGCGCCGCCATCGCCGTCTGAGACTGCGATTCTGATGGCATCCAGCGCACGCGACTGCCATATCGGCGGGGCAGCCTAGGGAGGACAGACCGTGCAGACCAAAAAGATCATCAACGACGGCAATCGCGCCGTCGACGAGATGCTGGAGGGCATTCTGGCGGCCCATCCGGCGCATCTGCGCGCGTTGGAGGGCAGTCCACGCTCGATCGTGGCGCTTCACGGCCCGCGCCCGGGCAAGGTCGGGCTGGTCATCGGGGGCGGATCGGGCCACGAGCCGAGCTTCCTCGGCTTCGTCGGCAAGGGGCTTGCCGACGCGGCTGCCGTGGGCAATGTCTTCGCCTCGCCGCCGCCCGACCCGATCATCGAATGCGCCAAGGCCGTCAGCGGCGGCGCCGGCGTGCTGTTCATGTACGGCAACTATGCCGGCGATGTGATGAATTTCGACATGGCAGCCGAAATGGTGGCCATGGACGAGATCGAGGTACGCACCGTGCTGTCCACCGACGATGTCGCGTCTGCCCCGGTCGACCAGCGCCACAAGCGGCGCGGCGTCGCCGGCAATTTCTTCATCTTCAAGGCGGCGGGCGCGGCCTGCGACCGCATGCTTTCTTTCGATGAGTGCGAGCGCATCGCCCGCAAGGCAAACGACCAAACCTTCACCATGGGCGTGGCGCTGTCCCCCTGCTCGCTTCCGCAGACCCGCAAGCCGAATTTTTCGATCGGCGACGACGAGATGGAGATCGGCATGGGCATTCATGGCGAACCCGGCATCGCACGCGGCACCCTGGCGAGCGCCGACACGATCACCGACGCCATGATGGACCGCATTCTGGACGAGATGGCGCCGTCGCGCGGCGACCGCGTGGCCGTGCTGGTGAATTCGCTGGGCTCCACGCCACTGATGGAGCTCTACATCATGAACCGACGCCTGAAGCAGCGGCTGGACGACCTCGGCGTCGCGGTCCACGCCACCTGGGTCGGCAACTACTGCACCTCGCTCGAAATGGCCGGCGCCTCGATCACGCTCCATCTCCTCGACGGCGAACTGCAGGCGATGCTCGACCACCCTTGCGACTGCGCGATGTTCCGCGCCGGCTGATTCTGCAAAGGAGACAAGCAATGGCCGACATCGACGCCGCCCGCCTCACCGCCATGTTCGGTACGATCGCCGAGGAGATCGAGCGGCAGAAGGAGCGCCTGTGCGAACTGGACGGCGTTATCGGCGATGCCGACCATGGCATAGCGATGTCGCTCGGCTTCGGGGCCGTGCGCGATGCGCTGGCCAAGCTCGACCTTTCCGCAGCCGATCCTACCTTGGTGCTGAATACCGCTGCGAAATCCTTCCTGAACGCCGTCGGGGCCTCATCCGGCCCGCTTTACGCGACAGCGTTCATGCGTGCCGGCGCGGCTGTCAAAGGCAAGCCAACGCTCGGCGATCTCGACGCGGTCGCCATGCTTCAGGCGATGGCGAAAGGCATCCAGGATCGCGGCAAGGCCGAGATCGGCGAAAAGACGATGGTGGACGCCTGGGCCCCGGCCGCCGAGGCGGCCGGCAACGCTCTGGCCGCGGGCAAGAATCTCGCCCAATGTCTCGAC
>JAEUMA010000547.1 GCA_016793565.1 Rhizobiaceae bacterium | reverse complement strand
ATTTCGGCATCACCGGCTCCGGGACCGACGATCAGGCTTGCGCCATGTGGGTGACGAAGCGTGTCGTCAGGTACGGCTCTAGGATCTCGGTGCCGCCCTCAGACCCATAGCCGCTGTCCTTCACACCGCCGAAGGGCGTTTCGGCCTGGCCGAGCCCGAGGTGGTTGATGGTCAGCATGCCCGTATCGATGCCCGTGGAAAGAGCGGCGACATTCGACGCCGAACGCGTGAACAGGTAGGTGGCAAGGCCGTAGGGCAAGCGGTTGGCCTCATCCAGCACGTCCTCGACCTTGCGGAATGGGCGGAAAAGCGCCACCGGTCCGAACGGCTCCTCGTTCATGGCCCGCGCCTCCAGCGGCACGCGGTCGAGCACCGTCGGTTCAAAGAAATTTCCCTGGTTGCCGATGCGGTTGCCGCCGGCGATCACGCCCGCACCGGTACGCTGCGCATCGGCGACGAGGTCTTCAACCGCCTGCTGCCGTCGCCGGCTGACCAGTGGCCCCATGGCGGTAGCCTCATCGACCCCTTGTCCTACACGTATCGCGCGGGCCGCCTGCGCAAAGCGTTCCACGAAACCCTCATAGACGCTTTCCTCGACCAGGAAGCGGGTAGGTGAGACGCAGACTTGCCCGGCGTTGCGATACTTCGCGCGCACCAGAAGTTCGCCCGCGCGGTCGAGATCCGCATCGGCGAAGACGATCGCGGGCGCATGCCCGCCGAGTTCCATCGTCGTGCGCTTCATGTATGAGCCAGCAAGGCCCGCCAGTTGCTTGCCGACCGCGACCGAGCCGGTAAACGAAACCTTGCGGATGACGGGGCTCGGAATCAGCGCTCCGGATATCTCGGCCGGATCGCCGTACAGCAGGGAGAGCACCCCCTCTGGCAGGCCCGCGTCGACCAGAGCGGCCACAAGCGCGGCCGGTGCGGCCGGCGTATCCTCCGCAGCCTTCACGATGACCGAGCAGCCGGTCGCTATCGCTGGCCCAAGCTTGCGCGCCGCCTGCGAGACGGGAAAGTTCCATGGTGTGAAGGCCGCGACTGGCCCGACAGGCTCGCGCAACACCTGCTGCGAAACGCCTGCGAAGCGGCTGGGTATGATGCGGCCATAGGCACGCCGCACTTCCTCGGCGCACCAGTCGAGGATGTCGGCCGAAAGTGCGATCTCGAGCCGCGCCTCGCCGATCGGCTTTCCCTGCTCGAGCGTGAGGGTGCGCGCCGTTGCCTCGAGGCGCTCGCGCAACAAGGCCGCAGCCTTCCGCAGCAGGTCGTAGCGGACGTTGACGGTAGTAGCCCGCCATACTTGAAAGCCTCTCTCGGCGGATGCGAGCGCAGCCTCGATGTCATCGCGTCCGGCATGGGCGCAGGTGCCGATCACCTCACCGGTCGCGGGGTTGAGGACATCGAAGCGCCGGCCATCACTGGCGTCACGCCATTTGCCGCAAAGGAATAGCTTGGTATCTGGCATGGGATTCGTACTTTCGATAGCTGAACCGGAAACCGCCCGCGCACAGGCTCACAAGATCGGCATGCGGGTGTGGAAATCGGTTTCGGCCTGAAAACGATGCGCCACGCGCAGCAAAGACCACTCGTCCATGCTTGCCCCGATCAACTGACCGCCGATCGGCAGTTCGTCACGATCGAAGCCGATCGGAAAGCTCAGCGCAGGCAGTGCGGTCAGGCTCGGCAGACTGGTGAAGCGCATATTGCCGGTCAGCGTGCTTTCCTCGCGCTCGCCGATCATCACCCATTCCTGTCCCATTTTCGGCGCGGTGAAGGGCAGCGTCGGCGTCAGGATGACGTCCACGCTGTCGAAGACCGCGTCGAACTGCATGCGCAGGAAGGTGCGATAGCGCTGCGCGTGCAGATACTCGGTCGCCGAGAACACGCGGCCGGCGCGAAGCTGCGCCAGAACGTCCGAGCCGTATTCTTCTGCCCGTGCGTCGATCCATGCATCGTGCACCGCGCTCGGCTCCGCGGCATCCACGATGACCTGCGCATCGACCGCATATTCCAGCCCGTCGAACTTGAGAGGCCGGATGACAGCCCCCGAGCGTTCGAACATCCGGATCGTTTCACGGAACGCCTCGGCGATGTCGGGCTGCACGCCCTCCTCGCCGTAACCATCGACGATACCGATCGACAGGCCGTGCAGCGGGCGCTCAAGCCGCGCGAGCAGCTGATCCGCCGCGTCGAACTCGCGCGTTGGCCCGAGCATGCCATCGAACATGACAGCGCAGTCTGCACTGCCTCGGGCGATCGGACCAACGGTGTCCATGCTTGCGGCCAGCGGAAAGATGCCTTCTACGCTCAGCCGACCGACCGTCGGGCGCAGGCCCGTCACGCCATTCATCGATGCCGGAAGACGGATGGAACCGCCGGTGTCGGTTCCTAGCGCCGCGAGCGCACTGCCCGCTGCCACCGCCGCACCCGAGCCGCCGCTGGAGCCAGCCGGGATGCGTTCGATATCCCAGGCATTGCGCGTCGCGCCGTAATGCGGGTTGGCGGTCGTACCGCCCCAGGCGAACTCGTGCATATTGGTGAAGCCAAGCAGGACCGCTCCGGCCCGTTTCAGGCGCCGGACCATGGCAGCATCGGCATCCGGAACGTGG
>JAEUMA010000540.1 GCA_016793565.1 Rhizobiaceae bacterium | reverse complement strand
TTCGCCCGACGAGGCGGAGGATTTTCTCGATGCCTATTTCGCCGGTGCCCCCGACCCGGCGATCCTTCGCTCGCACGCGGCCATGCAATGCGCCTCGCTGCTGCGTGAGGCGATGTGGAGCATGGTGTCGGAACTCCATCTCAGCGCCCCCGGCGCGGATTACGTGGCCTACACCGCCGAAAACCTGGCGCGTCTCGACGCCGCGCTCGACAGCTACCGCAGCGCTTACGGAAAGCCTCCAGCATGAACCTTCCCAGTCACGCCCAAGTCGTCGTCATCGGCGGCGGCATCATCGGCTGTTCGACGGCCTATCACCTGGCGCGCGACCACAAGGCCGACGTCGTGCTGCTCGAGCAGGGCCGCCTCACCTCGGGCTCGACCTGGCATGCTGCCGGGCTCGTCGGCCAACTGCGCTCCTCCGCCTCCATCACACGCGTGCTGAAGTACTCCGTCGAACTCTACAAGGGCCTGGAGGCCGAGACGGGGTTGGCGACCGGCTGGAAGATGACGGGTTGCCTGCGGCTCGCCACCAGCCAGGACCGCTGGACGGAATTCCGCCGGCTGGCCACGACCGCGAAGAGCTTCGGCATGGAGATGCATCTGATCTCGCCCGCCGAGGTCAAGGCACTGTGGCCGCTGATGGACGTCTCAGACCTGGTCGGTGCATCGTGGCTGCCGACCGACGGCCAGGCCAGCCCATCCGACATCACGCAGTCGCTCGCCAAGGGCGCGCGCATGCACGGCGCGAAGCTGTTCGAGGAAACGCGCGTGACCGGCTTCGAGATGCGGGATGGACGCATCGTCAAGGTCAAGACAGCCAAAGGCGATATCGCCTGCGAGACGGTGGTGAACTGCGCCGGCCAATGGGCGCGGCAGGTCGGCGTCATGGCCGGCATCAACGTGCCGCTGCAACCGGTCAAGCACCAGTACATCATCACCGAGAAGATCGACGGGCTGGCGGCCGACGCGCCGACGATCCGCGACCCCGACCGCCGCACCTATTTCAAGGAGGAGGTCGGCGGGCTGGTGATGGGTGGCTACGAGCCCAACCCGCAGGCGTGGACCACCGGGGACGTGCCCGATGATTGGGAATTCCGCCTGTTCGATGACGACTACGACCATTTTGAGCAGCACATGACGCAGGCGATCGAGCGGGTGCCGGCTCTCGCCAATGTCGGCGTCAAGCAGATGATCAACGGGCCGGAGAGCTTTACGCCCGACGGCAACTTCATCCTCGGTTCGGCGCCCGAATGCGCCAATATGTTCGTCGGCGCAGGCTTCAACGCCTTCGGCATCGCGTCCGGCGGCGGCGCTGGCTGGGTGCTCGCCGAATGGGCGGTTCGCGGCGAGGCGCCGCTAGACCTCTGGGTCGTCGACATCCGCCGCTTCTCCGGCCTGCACCGTGACCGCCAGTGGGTCAGCGACCGCACGCTCGAAGCCTATGGCAAGCACTACACGATCGGCTACCCGCACGAGGAATACGCCTCGGGCCGGCCGCGCATCGTCTCGCCGCTTTACGAACGGCTGAAGCAGCACCGCGCCGTGTTCGGCTCCAAGCTTGGCTGGGAGCGGCCGAACTGGTTCGCACCCGAAGGCATGGCCGCCGAGGACGTCTATTCGATGGGCCGGCAGAACTGGTTCGGGCCGGTGGGCGACGAGCATCGCCACGTGCGCGAGGCGGTCGGGATTTTCGACCAGTCCTCCTTCGCCAAGTACGAAATCGGCGGCGCCGACGCGCTCAAGGCGCTGGACTGGATATGCGCCAACGACGTTGCCAGGCCGGCTGGCCGGCTGACCTACACGCAGCTTCTCAACACGCGCGGCGGCATCGAAGCGGACCTCACGGTCGCGCGGCTGGCGGACGAGAAATTCTACGTCGTCACCGGAACCGGCTTCCGCACCCACGACCTCGCCTGGATCGCCGAGCATGTCGGCAAGGGCCTCGACGTCACGCTCATAGACGTCACGGAGGATTTCGGCACGCTGTCGCTGATGGGGCCGCGCGCGCGGGACGTCCTTGCCGCCGTCACCAAGGCGGACGTCTCCAACGCGGACTTCCCGTTCGGCCACGTTCGCGAGATCGAGATCGCCGGCCACACCGTGCGGGCGCTCCGCGTCACCTATGTCGGCGAACTCGGATGGGAGCTGCACGTGCCGATAGCAGCCACCGGCATCGTTTTCGACGCGCTGATGGCGGCCGGAAAGCCGCAGCGTATCCGCCCGGTCGGCTACCGCGCTCTGGAATCGCTTCGGCTTGAAAAGGGCTATCGCGCCTGGGGCTCGGACATCACGCCGAACGACACGCCTTTCGAGGCGGGACTGGGCTGGGCAGTCAAGCTGCGGAAGAACACCGATTTCCTGGGCCGGTCCGCGTTGCTGAAGCTCGGCGACCGGCCGCTGCAGAAACGGCTCGCCGCCTTCACGGCCGACGCCCCCGATATCGTTCTGGTCGGCCGCGAGACCATCCTGCGCGACGGGTTGCCGGTCGGCTATCTGACCAGCGGCGGCTACGGCTACACGATCGGCAAGAACATCGGCTACGGCTACGTCCGCAATGCGGACGGCGTGTCGGATACCTTCCTGCGGTCCGGCCGCTACGAACTGGTCGTCGCCAACGAGCCGACGCCGGCCACGCTGCATATGGAGCCGCTCTACGACCCTAAGGGGGCGAGGGTGAAAGCCTAGGGCTTTCGGCGGTTTCCGAGGGCGTATTCTCGCAATAACGTTTGCGTGCTATGTTCATCGCTATGAAACGCTGGGTATGCGTAAGTTGCGTGTTGGTCATGTCCGTGGGCGGCGTCGCGCCGGCTGCTGCCGCGCAGGACTATCGCTTCGAGCCGAGCATCGCCCGCCCCGCTGAGGCCGTGACCATGGCGGCGCGGCTGCCGGCCAATATTGCGCAGGGGCCGGCGGTCGTGTTCAGCCGCCAGATGGCGGCCATCCCGCAGGATTATGCGCCGGCCATGGTTTGGTACCGCACGGCCCTCGTACGCGGCGCCCCGCAATTCGCCACCGGCGAGCCGCGCGGCGACGAGGAGGAAGCCGATCCGCTGGAATTCGTGTGGCGGGCCGAGAACGGCGACCTCGTCTCGAAAACGGGACGCGGACTTTTCCATCTGACCTACGGCGCGGCCGGCAACAGCTGGTATCGCGAACTGGACTGCCGGCTGGTGGCCTGGCCGGACGGCGAATCCAAGGCGACCATGAACTGCAGCGACGGCGCGCAGCGGACGATGGTCATCCCCTCGGCGGGAACGGTCGTCATCGACGACATCTCCTACATCCGCCCGGTGGCTGAGGAACCGTGGGCGGATGACAGCGATATGGGCGTGCCATCGGATAGCCCCGGCCCCGAAGAAGCCGGTCCGGCGGACGCGGCGGAGACAGCCCAGTAGCGCGCAACGCCAGGCATTCGCCATTTTCGAAAGGCAGCCTCGGCGTTTTCCGGATCGGGATCGGACTTCCGTTGCCTTTCAGACCTATGCGAATCCTCAGTGTCCTGCCGGTCCTGGCAGCTCTCCTCGCAGCCTGCGCGAGCACGAACGGCTCAAGCGGCGTCGGCGCTTCGGCGTCCGCCGCCGCACAGCTCTCCTCCATACGTTCGGAAGCCGGCCTTCCGCCGCTTGCCGCCGACGCCTCGCTCGAAAAGGCTGCTGCGGTTCAGGCCGGCTATATGGCCGCCGACGGCCGGATGGCGCATACGACCGGCTGGGGCAAGGATTTCGCCAGCCGCATGCGCAAGGCAGGCATCAACGGACCGGCGGCCGAGAACATCGCCGCGGGACGGATGGACGTCGAGCGGCTGTTCGCGATGTGGATGGCCTCCGACGGTCACCGCCGCAACATGCTCGATCCGCGATTCGGCCATTTCGGCCTCGCCTCCGCCGATGGCGGCGACGGAAGCCGATATTGGGCGCTCGTGCTCGGCAGGTAGCCGCCCTCTTCCGACACACGCCTTGGGCGCTTGCGCCCTGCCCGGTTCAGGTCTCTACTGCGCGAGACCGCAGGCTGAGGAGCGCACCCATGTCCCGACATTTCGTCGAGGGAGAGAAGATCGACGTCGGTTTTGACGGCAAGCGGTGCATCCACTCCCGCAATTGCGTGCTCGGGCATCCGGAAGTCTTCGTTCCCAACACGCCGGGCGAGTGGATCCACCCCGACGCGGGAACGGTAGAGTCGATCGCCATGGTTGCCGCCAACTGCCCTTCGGGTGCGATCACCTATCGCCGCCATGACGGCGGGCCGCAGGAGGCGCCGCCGGAAGTCAATCTGGCGCGACTTCGCGAGAACGGCCCCATCGCGGTCAATGCCGAGATGCGGCTCGCCGACGAGACCGTGCTGCGCGCGACGCTGTGCCGTTGCGGCGCCTCGCAGAACAAGCCGTTCTGCGACGGCAGCCACAACAAGTCGGGTTTTTCCGCCACGGGCGAGCCGGCATCGAAGGAATCATCCGCGCTCGCAACCCGCAACGGACCGCTCGAGGTCACACCGCTGCCCAACGGGCCGCTGAAGGTCGACGGCAATCTGGAGATCGTCACCGGCACGGGCCGCACCGTCGACCGGGTGACCCGCGCGTTTCTCTGCCGCTGCGGTCATTCGCAGAATAAGCCGTTCTGCGACGGCAGCCACAAGGCGGCGGGCTTCGTGGGATAGCCCCGGCCGGTGTGGTCTGGCCGAACCTGCTATTTCCTGTCGACGCGCACCGGGTCGGCGCGCAGCCGCTTCTCCTTAACCGGCTTGGGCTGCGTCAGGATGGTGGTGAGTTCGACCGGCAGGCTGAGCAACTGCTTCTTCGTGGCCATGCCGTCCGCAATGGTCAGGACGCTGTGATAGAACTCGGCACCGGAGGCAGACTTCGGCGGCGTCGCTTCGTGCATCACGCTGATGACGGTGATGCCCGGGCAATTGTCCTCTATCGCCTGGTGCAGCGCCACTTTCGCCTCCGGATCGAGCGCGCCGGACGCCTCGTCCAGGAACAGCAGCCCGGGCTTCTGCAGCACGATGCGCGCAATCACCAGCTTCTGCTTCTGTCCGCCGGAAAGCACCTGATCCCATGACTTACCGTCCCGCGCCTCCTCGCCCAGGCAGGCGATGAAGTCGCCGAGGCCAGCCTTGTGCAGCGCTGCCGCCACCGACAGGTCCGCATGCTCCTCGGCCGCGTCTGGCAAGCAGACGAGCTGCTTGAGCGAAACCGGCGGCAGCTTGACATCCTGCGCGGCGTAGAAAGTCTTGACGCCCTCCGGGAACACGACGCTGCCGCCCCCATGCGGCCAAAGGCCGTTGAGCGCCTTGACGAGCGAGGTCTTGCCGCACCCCGACTCGCCCCTCACGAAGGTCCATTCGCCGCGCCGGAAACGCAGACTTGGCGCGCGCAGAAACGGCTCGGTCGCGCCCTGATGCGTCAGTTCCAGGTCGCGCACGGTCAGGCCGAACACCGGGTGCTGCGTGCCGTAGCGGAACTCGGAGCGGCCCGTGAGCGCGTAGAATTCCACCGGGCGCTGGACGTTCTCGATCGCCTCGGCAAGGTCGGTCACGCGGCGGGCGTTGGCGCGCAGCGTGGCGATGGCCGGCATCACGTGGATAAACCACGAGCACTGGCTGATCAGCGAATTGACCAGCTCCGCGCCCGTCACGTAGCTCTTCAGGCTGATCGAATTGTGCATGTAGGGAATAAGCCCGGGCGCGTAGGCAACGACGCGCGCGCCGATGAAGTTGTAGATCAGCTCGAACGACATGTAGCCGGCATTGACCCGGTTGAGCCTTGCCCAGGTCGAATCGATATCGACGTAGAGGCGGCGGTGCATGTCCTTCTGAACGCCCTCGCCGTGGGCGGCCGCGACATGCAGGCTGCGCCGCAGCAGCGTGTTCAGTTCGCCGCGGTAGCTGCCCTCGGCGCGCTGCATGGCCACCGACAGGCGTTCCAGCAGCCGGCCCATCTTGAGGGCGATGAAGGTGTTGAACGGCACATAGGCCGCGACGGCTGCGAAAGCGAGCACGGCGCTGCCGTAGTCGCCCAGCAATTCCAGGCCGCGCACCTCGACCGAGGTCTCGATCAGCTTTTGGCCGACGAAGTAGAGCGCGGTCGCCACGCCGATGATGCCCATCGCCAGCCCGATGGCGCCGCCCGTCATGTCCTTGACGGATTCCTGGATGCGCTGGTCGATATTGTCGGGCGCATTGCCGCCGACGCCGAGCGAGGCGCCGTTCTGGACGTGATAATGCGTGTGGTTGGCATCGAGCAGCGCGGCGTTGAAGCGTTCATCCAGCCAGCCGCGCCATTTTCGATGCAAGGTCGCCGACACCAGATGGCGCACGCCGGTCAGTCCGGCATCCTTGAAGATTACCAGCGCGACAAGGGTCGCCGCGTGGGTGAGAAGGGACGCCAGCGGATTGGCGTTGTCTGCGTCGTGGAAGAAGGCGATCGCGTTGACCAGTTCGCCCGAGGCCACCGCGAACCAGACCGCGGCCTTGCTGGAGAGCGCCGTGAGCAGGATGATCGACAGCGTCAATCCCCACGCTTCCTTCCACCGGTCCGAGAGCCAGTAGGCTCTCATCAGCCCCCAGAAGGTGCGCATCGAAGACACGGGGGTCAGCGGCGGCGGCCTCTGTGTGCCGCGGTGCCATTTTCCCCGCATTGTCGCTCGTGGTCTGGCGACCCGAATCACGACATTCCTGGCCCCAAGCTTTTATTGTTGCACAGAGTAACACGTTTTGATCGATTGCAAATCACGTTTTGAATCAGGTGCTTGCCGCCCAATTCCAAAGCACCGCATTCGCTCATGTTTTGGGCATATCCGAACGATCGCCCAATCGCGCGGCAAATTTGCAGTGCTAAGTCACCGACAAGTTGTCTGCGTTCGCGGCAAACGGCCCGCAGAACGCCTACACTCTACGACGCCTGCGCCGCGAATACTTTGCACGACCCTGGCTGTGCTGCGCCTGGCAATCAGCCGCTGACGTGACGGCGAACGACCGTGCGCGGGCGGCCCGCAATCGACAGGGCAGTCGCCCGCTTCTCGCGCTCGGCGACCACCTTTCCGCGCGAGACGACGAACAGCCGCTCCGCCCGCAGCCTGAGTGCCTCGACCGGATTACCCGCGTCGAGCACGACGAGGCTGGCGCGCTTGCCCACCGCCAGTCCGAGATGGTCGAGCCCCATGATCGCGGCGTTAACACCGGTGACCATGTCGAAGCAGTGCGCCATGTCGGCCGGGCTGGTCAGCTGCGCTACGTGCAGGCCCATGAAGGCGACGTCGAGCATGTCGGCGGTGCCGAGCGGATACCACGGATCGAGCACGCAGTCCTGGCCCCAGCCGACGCGGATGCCGTGTTTCAGCATTTCGGGCACACGGGTCATGCCGCGGCGCTTGGGATAGGTGTCGTGGCGGCCCTGGATCACGATGTTGATCAGCGGGTTGGGAATGGCGGACACGCCCGCCTCCGCGATCAGCGGCAAAAGCTTGGAGACGTAGTAATTGTCCATCGAGTGCATGGAGGTCAGATGCGAACCGGCGACGCGGCCCGACAGGCCGAGCCGCTGCGTCTCGTAGGCGAGCTGCTCGATATGGCGCGACATCGGGTCGTCCGTCTCGTCGCAATGCACGTCGACCAGCAGCCCGCGCTTTGCCGCGATCTCGCAAAGCTCGGTGACGGAGCGGCGGCCGTCGTCCATGGTGCGCTCGAAATGTGGAATGCCGCCGACTACGTCGACGCCCATGTCGAGCGCCCTAATGGTGTTTTCGCGCGCGGTCGGGTCGCGATAAAAACCGTCCTGCGGGAAGGCGACGAGCTGCAGGTCGATGTAGGGAGCCACTTCCTTACGTACCTCCAGCAGCGCCTCCACGGCCAGCAGCCGGTCGTCGCAGGTGTCGACATGCGTACGGATGGCGAGCAGGCCCATCGAGACCGCCCAGTCGCAATAGGCGAGCGCACGGCTCTTTACGGCCTCGTGGGTCAGAAGCGGCTTCAACTCGCCCCACAGCGCGATACCCTCCAACAGCGTGCCCGATGCGTTGATGCGTGGAATGCCGTAGGAGAGCGTGGCGTCCATGTGGAAATGCGGGTCGACGAAGGGCGGCGCGACGAGGTCGCCGGCGGCGTCGATCACGCGGCCCGCCTCGGCCTCGATGCGCGGCTCGATCGCGGCGATCCTTTCGCCGGCAATACCGATGTCGGCGATGCGGCCGTCAGGCAGCGTACCGCCCTTCACGATCAGATCGAACGTCATCTCTCGCCTTTCTGATAAGGGATCATCAGGGCCTTCGGATATGTCGCGCGGCGGGCGACCAGCACCAGTGCCAGGATCGACAGAACATAGGGCATCATCAGGAAGATCTGATACGGCACCACGCCGCCGCTGAGCTGCTGCAGCCGCACCTGATAGGCATCGAAGGCGGCGAACAGGATCGCTCCCAGCAGCGCCTTTCCGGGCCGCCACGAACCGAACACCACCAGCGCGATGCAGATCCAGCCGCGCCCGTTGATCATCTGGAAAAAGAAGGAATTGAAGGCCGACATGGTGAGGAACGCCCCGCCCACGGCCATCAGCGCGCTGCCGACCATGACCGCACCTATGCGAATTCCAGTCACCGAAATGCCCTGCGCCTCGACGGCTGCCGGATTCTCGCCGGCCGCGCGCACCGCCAGCCCGACCGGCGTCCGATAGAGCACCCATGCCGTCAGCGCGGCCGCGCCAAAGGCGAGGTAGGTCAGCGGGGTCTGCGAAAAGAGAGCCTCGCCGAGAATCGGTATCTGCGAGAGGCCGGGAATCGGCAGCGGCGCGAAGGGCTCAATTTTCGGCGGCGAGGTCACCTCCGGCAAGGCCAGGCGGTAGGTGAAATAGGTGAGGCTGGTCGCCAGCAGCGTGATGCCGATGCCGACGACGTGCTGGGACAGGCCGAGCGGCACCGTTAGCGTGGCGTGCAACAGACCGAAGCTAGCACCCGCGAGGGCGGCCACCACAACCCCGGTCCACAGATCGCCGCCCGAATAGACGGTGAACCAGCCGGCGAAGGCGCCGACAGTCATGATGCCTTCGATGCCTAGGTTGAGGACGCCGGCGCGCTCGCAGATCAGTTCGCCCATGGTGGCGAAGATCAGCGGCGAGGCGATGCGGATCGCCGCGACCCAGAACGTGGCGGTGAAGAGGATTTCGATGGCGTCCATCAGGACTGCCTCGAAGCAATGCTTGGGAGATCGCGCCCCACGTTGCCCCCCTCTTTCCTACCGGACAGCTCCCCCACAAGGGGGGAGATCAGCCGGCCGCAACGCCGGCTCGTATACGACAACGCCGGAAATTGGCGAAGGCGGCTATGACAGCCGATCTCCCCCTTTGTGGGGAAGCTGTCCGGCAGGACAGAGGGGGGCGCGAAGGGACGCCGCGCCGCAATCGACCTAGCCCTAAGAGCCATCCCCTACCTCCACCTCAGCCGGTAGCGCGAGAAGAGCAGCGCCGTTACCATGGTGAGCAGCGCGGTCGCCACCATCACGTCGGCGATGTAGCTCGGCACGCCGGCGCTGCGGCTCATGGCGTCAGCGCCCACAAAGATGCCGGCCACGAAGATCGCCGCGAAAACCACGCCGAGCGGGTTCAGCATCGCCAGCATCGCAACGACGATGCCCGAATATCCGAAGCCCGGCGACAGATCGAGCGTTAGGTTGCCCTTCAGTCCCGACACCTCCGAGAAACCGGCGAGCGCCGCGAGTCCACCCGACAGCAGAGCGGTCTTCATAAGCACGCCGTTGACGGGGATGCCTGCGAAGCGCGCCGCCTCGGGATTGTGGCCGACGGCCCGCATCTCGTAGCCGAGCGTGGTCTTCTTCATCACCACCCAGATCGCCAAGGCCGAGATCAGCGCGAGTACGAAGCCGTAGTGTAGGCGCTTGCCCTGGATGATGCGCGGCAGCCGCGCCGCGTCGATCAGTTTTTGCGACTGCGGCCAGCCCAGGCCTGTCGGATCCTTCAGCGGCCCTTCGAGCAGCATCGACACGAACAGCAGCACGATGAAGTTGAGGAGCAGCGTGGTCACGACCTCGTCGACGCCGAAGCGCGTCTTCAGCAGCGCCGGTCCTGCCAGAAGCGCCGCGCCCGCGATCATGGCGCAGAACGCTATCACGGGCAGCAGGAAAAACGACGGCCAGGGGAGCAGCCCTGTGCCGAGCACGACGGTCACCACCGCGCCGATATAGAGCTGCGCCTCTGCGCCGATGTTCCACAGCCGGGCACGGAAGGCGACGGCCACCGCAAGGCCGGTGAAGATCAGCGGCGTGGCGCGCGTCAGCGTCTCCAGCAGGGCGAACTGCGAGCCGGCCGCCCCCTTGGCCACGAGATAGAATACCGAAAAAGGCGACGCACCCGCCGCCAGCACCAGCAGCGAGGCGAACACCAGCGTCGCCGCGATCGCCGCCGCCGGGTAGAGCAGCAGGATCCCCACCGGCCGCGTCGGCTTAGGCTCAAGACGCATCAGGTCCCCCGTCCAGAGCGCGGCATCGGCCGCAGCTCGTCCATCACGCCGCCTCCGCCCCGTGCCCGGCCATCAGCGCGCCGAGTTCGCGCACGCTGCGTTCTCCTCGCGCGGATGGCGCGGACAGCCGTCCCTTCGACATCACCACGACGCGGTCGGACAGCGCCAGCACCTCCTCCAGATCCTCCGAGATCAGCAGGATCGCCGCGCCGCGTCGCCGCGCCTCCAGCAGGCGGCCATGCACATAAGCGACCGCGCCGACGTCGAGACCGCGCGTCGGCTGGTTGGCGAGGATTACCTTCGGGTCGGAATCCAGCACACGGCCCAGAATGAGCTTTTGCATGTTGCCGCCCGAAAGCAGGCGGATGCGGGCGTCCGGCGAAGGGCACTTCACATCGTAGTCGGTGATGATCTGCTCGGCGAAGCGCCGGGCAGCGCCCCAGTCGAGGAAACCGTAACGGCTGAAGCGCTGAGAGCGATAACGCTCCGAGACGACGTTCTCGGTCACGCTCATGTCGCCGATGGAGCCGACCGCGTGGCGGTCTTCCGGAATGCGGCCGATGCCGCTGGCCAGCGCCGCCCGCGGCGACCAATCCGCCGGGTTGTGTCTGTCGATGTGGATCGAACCGGATGTCGGCCGCTCCGTACCGGCGATCAGGGCCGCCAGCGCCGCCTGACCGTTGCCGGAGACGCCGGCGAGCCCGGTGATCTCGCCGGCGCGCAAGGTGAGCGAGACGCCGTCGAGCGCGGAGCCGGAGCCGCGCCGTGCCGTCGACACGCCGGCCAGTTCGAGCAGCGGCCTGCCCGGCTGCACCGCTTCCACGGTCGGCTGCGCTACTTCCTGGCCCACCATCAGCGCGGCGAGTTCATGGCGGTCGGTGGTGGCGGTCTCGCGTTCGCCGGAGAGACGTCCGGCGCGCAGCACCAGCACGCGGTCGCTTACCGCCATCACCTCGGCGAGCTTGTGCGAGATAAAGATGATCGACAGGCCCTTGGCGACCATAAGCTTCAGCGTGCGGAACAGCGCTTCGGTTTCGGACGGCGTCAGCACGGCCGTCGGCTCGTCGAGGATAAGGATGCGCGCGTCACGGTAGAGCGCCTTGAGGATCTCGACGCGCTGGCGCTCGCCCACCGACAGAGCCGACACCGTGGCGCCGGGATGCACTTCCAGCCCGAAATCGCGCGCCATGGCCTGAATGCGGGCGGCGGCCGCGACGCGGTCGAGACGCGGCCGCCACAGAGGCTGCGTGCCGAGCGCGATGTTTTCCAGCACGGTCAGATTGTCGGCCAGCGTGAAGTGCTGGTGCACCATGCCGATGCCGGCCTCCAGCGCGGCGCGCGGCTCTCCCGGCGGGAGTGGCCGGCCAAAAACCTCGACGGTGCCCTCGTCGGCGACATAGTGGCCGAACAGAATGTTCATCAGCGTGGTCTTGCCGGCGCCGTTCTCGCCCAGCAGCGCGATCACCTCGCCACGCTTCAGGTCGAACGTGATCGAGTCGTTCGCCGTCAGCGGCCCAAACCGCTTGGTGATATTTTGCAGGCGCAGGACGGGTTCGGTCGCTGTCATGGCTGTGCGGATATTCTTGCGCAATCCGGCCGACGAACGCGCGACCTCTTCTCCCCTGGTGGGAGAAGCTGGCCGAGCGGAGCGAGATCGGATGAGGGGTGTCGCAGCCGATACCCCTCATCAGGATTGCCGCCTTCGCCGCCTTACGGCTTCGGGGCAATCCGACCTCTCCCCCCAGGGGAGAGGTCAAGGAATGCGCTAGCCCGCTTTCGGCTCGCCGTCGTTGATCTCGACCGTGAACGACCCGTCCTTGATCGCCTTCTCCTTCTCGGCGACCTTGGCCATCACCTCGGCCGGCACCTTTCCTTCGAATGTGCCGAGCGGCGAGATCGTGCAGCCGCCATTCTTCATGAAGGAGAAGACGCCGTAGTCCTCCGCCTTGAAGGTGCCGGCCTTCACCTGCGCGATCGCATGGTCGAGCGTCGGCTCGAAATGCCACAGCGCCGAGACGACCACCGTCTCCGGATAGTCCGCCTGCGTGTCGATGACGTTGCCGACCGCCAGCACCTTGCGCTCCTTGGCGGCGTCGGAAACGCCGAACCGCTCGGCATACATCAGGTCGGCGCCGGCATCGATCTGCGCGAACGCGGTCTCCTTGGCCTTCGGCGGGTCGAACCAGGAACCGATGAAGGCGACCTGGAACTTGGTGTCGGGTGCGCTTTCCTTCACGCCGGCCATGAACGCGTTCATGAGACGGTTGACCTCGGGGATCGGGTAGCCGCCGACCATGCCGATGTTCTTCGACTTGGTGATCGCGCCGGCGATGATGCCGGTGAGGTAGGAGGCGTCCTGGATGTAGTTGTCGAACACGGAGAAGTTCGGCACCGCGTCGTCCGGCTTGAAGCTGGAGCCCATTAGGAAGGCGACGTCCGGATAGTCCTTGGCGACGGCGCGCGCCGCTTCCTCGACGCCGAAGACCTCGCCGATGATCAGCTTGTTGCCCGCCTCGGCATATTCGCGCATGACGCGCTCGTAGTCGGTGTTGGAGACATTCTCGGTGGCGACGTACTCGATGTCGCCCCGCTCCTGCGCGGCGTTGGCGGCCTTGTGCAGCCTGCTGACCCACTGCTGCTCGAACGGCACAGTGTAGATC
>JAEUMA010000537.1 GCA_016793565.1 Rhizobiaceae bacterium | reverse complement strand
GCCCATCAGCGTCTCGACATTGACGGGCACTTCGCGCAGCGCCTTCAGCCGCTGGCCGGGCTTCATGTCGAAATGCGGCACGGCCGCCATCAGGCCCTTCAGATAGGGGTGGGTCGGCCGGCGGAAGATGTCCTCGACCGTGCCGGCTTCCATGATCTCGCCGTGGTAGATCACGACCACCTCGTCGGCGACATTGGCGACGACGCCCAGATCGTGGGTGATCAGCAGCATCGCCATGTTGAACCGCTCCTGAAGGCTCTTCAGGAGCTGCATGATCTGCGCCTGGATGGTCACGTCGAGCGCGGTGGTGGGCTCGTCGGCGATCAGCAGGGCCGGCCGGCAGATCAGCGCCATGGCGATCATGGCGCGCTGGCGCAGGCCGCCGGAAAGCTCGAACGGATACATGGAGTAGGCGCGTCGCGGGTCCGGAAAGCCGACCAGCGACAGCATCTCCTCGGTGCGGGCGCGTACCTCGGCCGGCGAAAGGTTCGAGTGGATCGCCAGCGCCTCGTCGATCTGGTTGCCGATCGTGTGCAGTGGCGACAGCGACGTCATCGGCTCCTGGAAGATCTTGCCGATACGGCTGCCGCGGATCGATCGGATAGCCTCGCCGTCCCGCGGCATGCCGAGGATCTCGACCGGCTCGGCAGAAGTCTCAGGGTCGTTGAACAGGATGCGGCCGCGGACCCGCGCATAGGTGGGCAGAATGCCCATGACGGCTTGGCCGATCACCGATTTTCCGGAGCCGGATTCGCCGACGAGCGCGGTCACGCGGCCGGGAAGCACGCGCAGGTTGGCCGTGCGGACGGCGTGAATCGGGCCACCCAGCACCGCGAAAGCGATGCCGAGATCCTCGATCCGCAAGAGATCCCGTCCCGACTGCATGCCTCAGGTCCCCAACCCGCGGCTCGGCTACCCCAAGCCTCCGGCAGCGGCACCCTAACTCAGCATTGTGACAGTTGGCTAGAGTGGTTCACTGTTGGACGGAAACGTTCTAGGGCGCGCGAGGCGCCGCGTAGGACGGGTGCCGGAAAATCAGGAAAACGGGCAGGCCGCGCCCTTCAGCACGTCCGCGCAATGCGGCGAGCGGCGGAAATCGTCGTAGTAGAGCGTCCACTCGCCGGTATGGCCGTCACGGTAGGGTCCGAACTTGAAATACTGGTTTTCGCCCAGCCCCTTGTCGTTGTGGCCGATATGGCCTTTCACGGTAACCACCGGCTTGCCGTTGGCATAGATCTCGATGTGTCCGTCGCCTTCGGGGCCGGGCTTGGAATAGACCGCGAAGTCGATCCAGCCGGAGTTCGGCTCGGGCAGCGGATTGCCGTGGTCGATGACGGTCACGGCATCGGTGCAGCTGCTGAAAAGCGCCGCGTCATCGGGCTTCCACTGGTCGTCATGGGCTACCAGGATGCGCAGCTGGTTGGTGTCGGGGCGCAGCCATACGGGTACACCGCCGGAAGGGCACGAGACCGGGCCATCTTCTGGCTTCTCGTATCCCGCCATCGGCGGATAGTAGTTGGTTTCAACGGTTACGAAGAGCTTGCCGTTCTTCATGCGGAAGGCCAGGAATGGGCTGAAGTCGCCCACCGCCTCCGGCCCGATCTCGCGTTTCCACTGGGCGATCAGGTAGCGGTGATCGTCGGTCGGGATGGTGTCGTCGAATTTGACGGCGAAGCCGTACCAGGTACCGGTGTCGAACGGCGCCCGCAACTTCGTCCGCTCCCAGATCTCAGCGCGTTCGCTGCAGCCCTCGTCGTCGGGTGGGCAGAGCGAGCGAATCGTGAGCTTGAGCGCGCCTTCGCCGCTCAGCTTCACGTCGGGCTGGAAAGTGAAAGTGCCCGCCGCCTGTTCGGCGTTCTCCTTGTAGTAGAGCCCGCCGGACTTGGCGAAATCGGAGCCGTCGAACCCGTCGGTGAGAACGGCCGCGCCGTCCCCCCCGAACGCTACCGCGGGCCAGGCGAGAGAGAGCGCGGCCAAGCCCGCGGCGATTCCTGCAGCCTTCATTGAACCTTCTTGTCGTCCGCTGGCTTGTTGGTCCGGCCGGCGTCGTGCAGCAGCAGGATTACCTGCTCGGCGTCGGAGATGCCGCCGTAGCCCGACTCGAACGAACCGTCCTCGTCGGCTGCCCCAAAGCCGTTCATCTCGGGGTAAAGTACGGTAAGCCTCTGGCTGACGCCAGCGAGTTTTTCCCGGCCTAGTGTCGACCATTCGCCGCCGCAATAGTCTGCGAAGTCCTTGCTGGCGATCACTCTGTGCGGATATTTCTTGGTCAGAAGCTGCAGGCGCTGGGCTTCGTTCACCGCCGAGCCGAACACCGAGAACGTCAGGCGGTCACTGAGCCCGACATTGCCGTACATGACATTGCCGACATGCATGCCGATGCCGAAGCCGATCTCGTTCAGGCCGGCGGCCCGGCGCTGTTCGTTGAGCTCGTCCATACGCTGTACGGCCCTGGAGGCGGCCTCATACGCCGCGCGGCAGGCGCGCTCCGACGGCTCGCGATGGCGGTCGCAAGGGTAGACGGCGAGGAAGCCGTCGCCCAGAAAGCTCATGATCTGTCCGCCGTTGCGGTTGAACGGGGCGGCGATGGCGTCGAAGAAGCTGTTGAGTGTGCTGATATAGGCCTCGCGGCCTTCCGTCTCGGCGAGCTTGGTCGACCCGCGCATGTCGGCCATCACCAGCGCCGCCCGCACGGTGTCGCCGTCGCCGCGGCGCACCTGGCCGCTCAGCACGCGCTTGCCCGCGTCGCCTCCGAGATAGGTGGTCAGCATGTTGTCGGCCAGCTTGTTGAGCACCGCCATCTTGGTGGCCACCGCGAGGTGGTTCTGGATGCGAATCAATGCAGCGATGGTGTCTTCCGTGAAGCCGCCGACGCGGTCGGTCGCCCACGAGCCCATCATGCCCTGCGTCGGGCTCGCCCCGTAGGAGACGACGAAGGCCAGATAGTCGGTCATTTTCTGTTCGCGCAATTCCTCGAAGATCGGGAACTCGACCGGTCCTTCCGTGTCGAGCCGGCGGCGAAGATGCTCCAGCCGGTTGCTCATCAAGTGATAATAGGGGCTGCGAACGAACCGCTCGTTGGCTTCCTCGATCTTGCTCGAAATGCGCCCGCGATAACCCTCGACGCGCAGGCCCTTGCCGCGCTCCCAGGTGAAACCCAAAGCGGTGTAGAGCGGGTGCAGCATCGAGAAAGTGAGGTGCACGCGCGCGAGCGGCACGCCGGTGGCCGCAAGCCGCTCGCACAGCCCGCGTACCACAGTCTGCAAATCCTCTCCTGATAGCGACACGCTCACCAGCCAGTCGCCGACGCGGTCAAGCAGGCTGGTCGAAACGTCGCCGTGCCGGATGACCGCACTGTTTGTACTCATGACCAAGTCTCGCTGATCGTTCAGGAAATCGCTGCTGCGCATTGCCAGCATCGCACCATATAGGTGCGCCTTCCGGCGGCTTCATGGTTTGATGGCAAAATAAAGCGATCCTGCCGACAGGCTGCTGCCATCGACCGCGGCGGCGCGTTCTCAGGCCTTGACCAGCACAGGCGCGTCGATGCCCAGCCGCCCGAATACGTTGCGCGTGTCGACGATCAGCTTCGCCGAGCGCGCCAGCGCCGCGTAATCGACGGCATCGTGGTCGGTCGCCACCAGCACAGCGTCGAAGCTGGCTACGGTCGCTTCATCGAGCGGCACCGAGCGGCGGCCCTGCAGCGCCTTGTGCTCGCGCGTCGGCGGGATCTGCGCAACGTGGGGGTCGTGGAACGCCGCCTCGCCGCCGCGCTCCTCGATCAGTTCGATCAGGCGCAGCGACGGGCTCTCTCGAATGTCCGGCACGTTCTTCTTGTAGGCGAGGCCCACGACCAGAACCCGCGAGCGGCTGAGCGCCTTGCCGGCCTGCCGGTCGAGCGCCTCCGCGAGCGCGGCGACGACATGGCGCGGCATTGCCGAGTTGATCTCGCCGGCCAGTTCGATGAAACGCGTCGGCAGCTCGAACTCGCGTGCCTTCCAGGTCAGGTAGAACGGGTCGATGGGCACGCAATGGCCGCCGAGGCCGGGGCCGGGGTAGAAAGGCATGTAACCGAACGGCTTGCTCTTCGCCGCCTCGATGACCTCCCAGATGTCGATGCCCATGGCTCCGTAGACGAGCTTCAGTTCGTTCACCAGCGCGATGTTGACCGAGCGGAAGATGTTTTCCGTCAGCTTCACCGCCTCGGCCGTGGCGTTGGAGGAGACCGGTACGACGCGTTTCACCACTGCGCCGTAAAGCGCCCGCATGAGAGCCGCGGCATGAAACCCGTCGCCGGCGACAACTTTGGGGATGGTCGCGACCTCGAAATCGCGATTGCCGGGATCCTCCCGCTCGGGAGAAAAACCCAGGAAGAAGTCGCGGCCCGATCGCAGGCCGCCCGCTTCCAGGATCGTGCGCAGCACGCCGTCGGTCGTCCCGGGATAGGTGGTCGATTCCAAAGCCACGAGCTGGCCCGGTCGAAGGTGCCGGGAAAGCGAGCGGGCGGTGTTCTCGATATAGGAAAGGTCCGGGTCGCGGTGACGGGTGAGCGGCGTCGGCACGCAGATGATGACGACGTCGCAGTCGGCCAGGTCCGCATAGTCGACGGTCGCCCGGAAGCGCCCGGCGCGCTGCTGTTCCTGCAGGCGCGAGGGCGGGACGGCCTCGATGTATGATCGTCCGGCGTCGAGCTCGACGATCTTGCCCGGGTCGATGTCGAATCCTGTCACGGAAAAGCCGGCGCGGGCGATCGCCATGGCGAGCGGCAGGCCCACATAGCCGAGGCCGATCACGCCGGCGCGGGCCCTGCGGTCCGCGATTTTCTCCATCAGAGCGTCATGAAGCACCGCGGCATCGGTCACGATATCGGCTTCCCCGGTCTTGAAATGTTCAGGCGGCGACCTTGGCCTTGAGATTGGCGGCCGCCATCGTATAGCCGCCCGCCGCGCCGTCCACGAAATGTACGTGGTCGTGCGCCAGCGGCGACATCACCAGGCAGGTGATGAGCGCGGAGTCCTGCCGGTGCAGGCCGTATGCGCAGACGCCCGCGCGCTCGGCCTCGTCGAGCCGCGCCTCTACGCGACGCAAGGTCTCTTCGTCGATATCGACCGTCATCTTCAGCCCGTCGTCGAATTTGCGGAAATCGGAATTCTCGCTCACCTCGGCGGCATAGCGCCGTGCGTCGAAGCGGCCAAGGGCCTTGCCACTTCGATAAAGCACATTGAGCAGGGTCGCCTGCGCGAGAACGCCCAGGCCGAAGGTCCAGCGCCGGCCGGCCGGGCGTGCCGCCTTCGCCTCCATGGCGAGAGATTGGGCCTCGGGCCAGGCTACACGAGGGCCTTCCACGGGAACGGGATGGCCGGAGCGGTCGGCCGCGGTCAGCTCCGTGATGTCGGCCACCAGCTTGCGGAAGGCCGCGCTGCCGGGATCGCGCGGTACGGCGACGATGGAGACGATCGCGCCGTGCCGGGTTTCGATCGGATTCCAGCGGCAGGAAAGGCCCGTCAGGTCCGGCCGCGTGCCCTGCGACGCCGCGGTCACCAGAAAGCGGCCGGCCTTCATCTCGGCCTCGGCCCAACTGGAGCCGCCGCCGTTGAACATGGCGTAGGAGACGTGTTCGCTCGCCTGGAAGCGCGCGACCCGCACGTCCAGCCCGCCGGCGCGCACCGCCGTCACCGGCACGAGGGCTGCACGCATGACCAGGTCAATCTCATCCTTCACCCAGGCCTGCACGGCGGCAAGGGCAGTGCGCGCAACCGCCTCGTCCGCACCCGGAAAGGCGACGACGGCGCCGTCGCCGCCGAAGGCATAGGGCAGCTGCTGGTTGCCGGTGGCGTTGAGCAGCGCGGAGATGACGCTGGCGCCCGCCATGTTGACCGCTTTGTAGCGGCCGGCGGTGATCGCGCGCGTCGAGCCCACGATGTCGGCGACACCGAGCATCCACGTTTCCGGAAGCGGGCGGTAGTTGGCGGCATCCGCCACCTTCCCGAAATCGGAGAACACCGGGATGGTGGCGAGGAACGAGTCTTCGGGCGCGGCGGTCATCGTGCTCTCCTACCATATTTTCGCGGCGGCCGACGAAATGCTCGCGCGGGCGAATTGACTTGCCGCGCAGGCGCGACAATAGGCATGCCGCATGCGTATCGCCTTCTACGCCCCCCTGAAATCGCCGGTTCACCCGGTGCCTTCCGGCGACCGGCAGATGGCGCGGATGCTGATGCGCTCGCTCGAACTGGCCGGACACGATGTATCGCTCGCCAGCGCCTTCCGCGCCTATCGGGCCGATCCCCTGTCCGATGGCGGCCTCGACCGGCTCGTCCGCGATGCGGCCGCCGAGACCGAGACCATCACAAGGGCGTGGGAACTGCACGGCGCTCCCGATCTCTGGTTTTCCTACCACAGCTACTACAAGGCGCCGGATCTTCTCGGCCCCTCGCTTGCTGAGCGATTCGGCCTGCCGATGGTCACGGCTGAGGCTTCCTATGCGGGCAAGCGCGACGTCGGCCCCTGGGCAGCCATGCAGGCGGCGGCGATGCGGCCCGTGCTGTCGGCCCTGCGCAATGTCTGCTTCACCGCGCGCGATTTCGAAGGCCTGGCGCGGATCGCCCCTCGCGAAAGCCTGGCCATGCTGTTTCCCTTCATCGACACCCAGCCCTTCGCCGCCGGGCGCCCGGCCTGCCACGAGCCGCGCATCGTCACCATCGCCATGATGCGGCCCGGTGACAAGATGGCGAGCTACCGGCTGCTCGCCGCCGCCCTGCGGCGCATCGCCGATCGCAACTGGACGCTGCGCGTCATCGGCGACGGGCCGTGCCGCGCCGAGGTCGAGGCGCTGTTCTCCGGCGTCGCCGAAAACCGCATCGAATGGCTTGGCGAACGCCGCGGCGATGAAATCCCTGGCCTGCTCGAAGGCACCCTGTTCGCCTGGCCGGGCTGCGGCGAGGCCTATGGGCTCGCCTATCTGGAAGCGCAGGCGGCTGGCCTGCCGGTGGTGGCGCAGGCGACCGCCGGCGTCCCCGAGGTGGTGCGCCACGGCGAGACCGGCCTGCTCACGCCCGAGGACGATACCGAAGCCTATGCGTCGGCCTTGGCCGAGTTGCTCGCCTCCCCGGAGAAGCGAAGGGAAATGGGCGTGGCGGCCCGCCGATTCGTACTCGATCACCGCTCGCTCCCGTCCGCCGCCACGCGGCTCTCCGCTCTCCTGCAAGGAATCGCGCCGCATGAGCGATGATTGGGAACCGCTGGTCAAGGAACTGGCGCGCTGGGAGGAGGCCGGACGCGTCGCCGAGTTCTGGCTTCGCGACGACGACGCCGTCGAGCCGACGCCGGCGCTGGACCGGCTGCTCGACCTGACAGGCCGTTTTGCCGTGCCGGTCTGCCTGGCCGTCATCCCCGCCTATACCGGCGGTCCGCTCGCGGAGCGTCTGGCGCAGGCGCCGCAGGCGAGCGTGGCGGTGCACGGCTGGTCCCACGCCAACCACGCGTCGCCTGCCGAGAAGAAGCAGGAACTGGGGCCGCACCGGCCGCCGGAAGCCGTCCTCAGCGAATTGTCCCTTGGCCTGGAACGGCTGACCCGCCTTTACGGCGGGCGCGTCGACCCGGTGCTGGTGCCGCCTTGGAACCGTATCCACCGGTCCGTGGCCGGCCGCCTGCCGGAGGCCGGGTTCGCGGCGCTGTCGGTGTTCGGTCCGGAAAGGCCGGGGCCTCTGCCGATGCTCAACACGCATGTCGACCTGATCGACTGGCACGGAACGCGCGGCTGCCGCGATCATTCCGTGCTCGCCGCCGAACTTGCGGCGCAGATCGGGCGGGCCTTTGCCGGCCGGGCGCGTTTCGCAGGCCTGCTCACGCACCATCTCGTGCATGACACCTCCGCCTGGGAATTTCTGGAACGGCTGGCGGCAATCACCTCGGCGCACCCGGCCTGTGTATGGCTCCACACGCACGAACTTCTGCCGAGGTCCGCGCTGTTTACGGACGCACCGTCGTAGCTTCAGCCTACCTCTGCGGAAGACCGGCTAAAGTTCCATCTCCTGGTAGTCGCGGGCTACGAAAGCGCCGGCGAACTTCCTGCGCGCCTCGATCTCTATCTCATCCAGCGCCACGTCGTCGCGCATGGGGTGGTGGTGATAGATGGCCAGCCGCTTGGCCGATGCGGCCTCGCAGAGCCTGACGCCCTGGCTCCAGGTCGAATGTCCGAAGCCCCGGAACTTCTCGAACTCGCTGTCGACATACATGCAGTCGTAGACGACCAGGTCGGCGCCGGCGATCAGGTCCAGCACGACGGGGTCCAGCACGCCCTCGACATGCTCCGTGTCGCTGATCATGGCGAAAGCCCGCCCGCCATATTCCAGCCGGTAGCCGATGCATCCGCCCGGATGGTTGAGGCTGCCCGTGCGGATCGTCACTCCCTCATACGGATGCAGCACGTCTCCCGACTTGAAGTCGCGAAACCCCATCTTGGCGTCGCACAAATCCGGTTGGACTGGAAACCAGGGCGGGCTCATCAGCTGCTGGAACATCTGCCGCGTCGTCATCTTGCCGGCCATGTGCCCCGACCAAAGCGTCACGCGGTTGCCGGGATAATAGATCGGTAGAAAGAAGGGCATGCCGATGATGTGGTCGTAGTGAAAGTGCGTGAACAGCACGGTGGTTTCGGACGAGCCGCCCGCCACGAAATGCGCGCCGGCCGGCGCAAGCCCGGATCCGCCGTCGAAGATCACGGTGTGCTGTCCGCAGCGCACCTCCACGCAGGCGGTGTTGCCGCCGTAACGATGAAACGGAGATCCCGAAACGGGCACGCTTCCCCGCACGCCCCAAAACTTCACACGCAATTGCGAGCCGTCCATGCCAAACCTTCGCGGGATCGGACCCTGCGCATCGTCCCGCGCCGCTGAGCCCGCTCCCCCAGCACGGCTACCCTAACGCAGTATCAACGAATTACCAGCCATTGCGTGCGGCCTGGGAGTGCCTTCGGGCGCCGGACGGCTGCTCAATGGTGGCTGCGCGCCTCGATCAGTTCGGCCGTGGTGCTGCTGACGCGGTTGGCTAGCACGCGGATGATCTCGATCGTCATCTCGGGGAATTCGCGCAGCAGGCGCAGGAAATGGTCCTTGCGGATCCGTAGCGCCTCCAGCGGCGCCGAGGCGGTGACGGTGGCCGTTCGGGAAACGTCGCACAGGATGGCGATCTCGCCGACGATCGAGTTGGGCGTCAGCTCCGCAACCTTGATCTGGCCGCTCGGCGCATTCACCAGCACGTCGGCGGTACCCGACAGGATCACATAGGCGGCGTCGCCCTCATCCCCCTGCCGGAACAGCGTCTGGCCGGCGCCGTAGCTCACGCGGTCCGAGGTGAAGGCGAGCAGCTTCAGCTTCGAGGGCGCGACACCCGAGAAGAGCGGGATCTTCTTCAACATCGTCACTTCATCGTTGAGCAACGTCGTTCTCCGCTTGGCCGATCGGCGCTTGCTAGCGCGCTATTGCGACAGGAGTGCCGTGAAAATACCGTTTCCTGCCGCCAGTGTCTCGTGTGTTCCGTCGCCGTGAAGGGTTCCTTCGTCAAAAACCAGCACGCGATCGAAGTAATTCGACAGCGCGGGATTGGAAAGCACCCAAAGTATCGCAGGATCATAAGGTTCGCGCCGCGCTTCTTCCAGCACGTTGCGCAGGATCTGGTCCTGCACGCGCTGCTCCAGAGCCGAGAGCGGGCGGTTGAGCACGAGGAAATCGGCCCGCTTCAGCAGCGCCCGCGCGATGTCGAGCTTCTGCCGCTGCTGCCGGGTCAGCCGCTTGCCGGCGACGCCGACGTCGAAGCCCAGCCCCACGCTCAGCACGTCGTCGAACAGGTCGAGATCCTCCAGCAGGTCGCGCACCACGGTGCGGATATGCTCAGGCGCATCCGGGTGGTTATGGGCGATGCGGCCGAACAGCATGTTGTCGATGACCGTGGCGGCTGCCATGTAGCGCTCTGGATCGTAAGGCTCGAAGGATGCGCGCAGCGCATCCGGAAGCCCCTCGTAGAAGCGGGTGCGCGCCTCTACGATCCGCGCCTTCAGCGCATCGGTCAGCAGGCCGAAGCGATGCTTGGGTTCGACATAGGCGAAGCTCAGCGAGATGATCTGCACGCGCTCCTCCGGCGTCGCCTGCTCGTACGGCTTGCCCTTCAGCTTCTGCAGCAGCGACTGGTAGAGCGGGATCTGATCCGCCGTCATGAAGTCGAGCTGCTGGAAGAAGGGATGGTCCGGCGGCAGGTCGGCAAACAGTTCGATCGCGTGGGCGGCGATCTCCAGGCCCATGCCGTAGAGGTCGCGGTCGAGCCCGGACGCCTCCAGAACCTGCTGGAAATAGGGGTTTGCGGCAAGCGCGGGGCCGGACAGCTCCGCTCCGGTCGTGCCGAACAGCAGGTTCTCGCCGACCGTCGCCTCCGAATTGTAGGAGCCGGGCTCGAACGGCACGATGACGTCGCTCATCCCGTCCGCCTCCAGGCGCTCGCGCAGCCCCTCGCGCACCTCGACGATGCGCGAGACCAGTTCCGGATGCTCGGCCGGCACGAGCGAGGAGCGCAGCCCCAGCTCCAGGATGTCGCGTGTCAGGATGACGGAATCGAGGATAGGCCGGATCGCGGAGTAGAGGTCGTCCGGCCCTTTGGCGCCAGCCGACTCGTAGTCGATCCAGTCGCTGTTGATGTCATATTCCGGATTGCCGGCCTTGCGCGCCTCCGACACCTCCCAGCTCCGCTTGCGCGCGAGGTCTCCGTCATATTGGGCAACCCGCAGCGGTGCGTGCTTCAGTCCGTAGAGCAGATTGTCGCGGATCGTCCCCGAGAACAGGTGGGCGTCGGACGAGGCGTAGGAAATGCGCCGGCCGACCACCGATTCGGGGAGCTCCAGAAGATCGCGGTCGCCGGCCATCAGCTTGCCGCTCTCGGGCCAGTTCAGTCGCGCCACGGCTTCCGCCAGCGCCTCCGCGCCGCCGGTCGAAGTCGAGACGAGGGCCACCGCCTCACCTGGCTCGACCGAGAACGACACATGCTGCACCAGCGCCGCGCCGGTGTCGTCGGCGAGCGAGAGGTTGACCGCCGACAGCGGGCCCTCGAGGCGGACGGACGGCTTGTCGTCGATCGCCTGCAGCTTCGGATCGAGCACGCGGTCGATGCTGAACTGCTCGACCACTTGCGAGTATTTGATCTGGACGTCCTGCCGGATCTGGTCCCAGTCGATCAGCTCCTTGAGCGGGCCGGGGAGATCCTTGTAGGCGGCGATCACGGCGACCAGCTGGCCGACGTCGAGGCGGCCGCGCAGCGCCAGGTATCCGCCGATCATGTAGAACAGGAACGGCGTCACCTGGGCCAGGAAGTTGTTGATGAACTTCACCATGAACTTCCACTGGTAGAGGTCATACCGGATCTGGAAGATGCGCCCGAGCCGTGCGGCGATGTCGGCGCGTTCGTAGTTCGAGGTGTCGTTGATGTGGATGGCGCCGATGCCGTCGACGATCTCGCCGACGCGGCCCGAGAGCTGGCGCGCGGTCAGCTGGCGCTCGCGTCCGAGTACCAGGAGCCTGCGCCGCATGCGCGGGATGATCGCCAGCTGCACGCCGACCACCACCGCGGCGATCAGGCCGAGCCAGACGTTCTGCACCATGATGAAGACCATGGCGGTGATGGCTTGGCCGCCGAGCAGTGCCGGCTGCACGAAGGCGTCGCCGATGAAGCCGCCGAGCGGCTCCACCTCGTCCTTGACCATGGTCGCCACCTCGGCGGCCTTGACGCGCTTGAACTGGAAGGGCGGAAAGCGCAGCACGCGGTCGACCAGTTCGAAGCGCGTGCGCCGCAGCATCCGCTCGCCGAGCCGGCCCTTGTAGGTGTTGATGTAGAATTTGAAGAGTCCGTTCACCACCACTAGGAACAGGAAGAAGAAGCTCAGTGCGTAGAGCATCTGCTCGCGCGTCAGCATGAAGCCGGAGAACAGGTCGGCCGTGCCGACGAAGGGCAGGTCGAGTGACAGGGCGAGGAACGGCTGGACGGCGTCGGGCCCGTCGAACCCGTCGCCCTGGATCGGTCCGTTGACGATCTGCTTAGGCAGGTCGAAGGACATGAAGTAGGGGATCATCGACAGGCCGACGATGCACAGGATCCAGACCTGCTGGCGCCAGGTATGCTTCCAGATGTATCGGGCGAGGCTGCGGTCCAAGATCGTCTCCCGCTCAGCCTTTCGGTTCGAGAACGTGGAAGCGTCTCGCCGCCCAGGGCGATCCCGCTATCGCCGCGTCGTCCAGCACCAGCTCGAACTGGCAGATCTGGGTCAGCCCGGGCCGCGTCACGATCTCGGGCACCTGCGACATGGCGCGGTCGAGCGCCGGCGGATATTCGATAACGACCCGCCTGGCGTTGTCGATGAGGGAGAACAGCAGCTGGCCGAGCGGCTCGCGCTGGCCGAAGGGCTTCAGCGAGTAGCCGAGCAGCACGAGGCCATAGCTGCGCGGCGCGTAGTCGTAGTCGATC
>JAEUMA010000535.1 GCA_016793565.1 Rhizobiaceae bacterium | reverse complement strand
CGCGCAGTTGCGCCCGGTCGACCTTCTGCATGACGCCGTAGAGCGGCAGCACGAAGAAAGGCAGCAGCACATGCACCATGGCGATGTAGACGCCGGTGCGGTTGTAGATCAGCGCCAGCGGCTCGCGGATGATGCCGTGGTCGATGAGTAAGCGATTCAATATGCCGTTCTGCTGAAGGAGCAGGATCCAAGACATGGTGCGCACCAACACCGAGGTCCAGAACGGCAGCAGGATGGCGACGAAGAGCAGCCGGCCGAACCAGCCTTTCGCGGTGGCCAGCACATGCGCCACCGGAAAGCCGATGACGAGGCACAGCAGGGTCACCACGCCGCTGATCCAGAAGGTGCGCGCGAAGATCGCCCGGAAAGTCGCGCCATCCTCGCTGCCGGCGTTGGCGATCTGCCCGTCGCGCCATTCGAGGTCGAGCGCCCGCAGCAGATAATAGGGTGTCAACCGGCCGCTTTCCGATGCGATAACCTGCCAGGTGCGATGCTCGCCCCATCGCGGATTGGCCGCGATGAGCTGTTCGGCGACTGGCTGCGCCGGGTCGACCGACAGGCCGTGCAGGCCGATGACCATGCTGCGCAGTCCGGCCTCGGAGTAGTTGAGCCGGCGTCCAAGCGCTGCCGCCACCGAACGGTCGAGTGCCTTGACGTCGGATAGAAGCGCAGCGAATGCCGGCTCTGGCGGCAGGCCTTCGCCGTCCCAGTCGGCGAGCGCCGCCCGCGTGGCAGGCAATGCCCGCCACGCCTCGGCGTTGTCGACGCCGCGCCAAGCGAACAACGCGATCGGAACCAGGAAGACCAGTACCAGGAAAGCGACGGCAGGCGCGACCAGAAGATAGCTGCCGAGCCGCTCGCGGCGGCGCGTCGCGCGTACCGCCCTTGCCAGCTCGTCGTGACCGCTTTCCATCGACCTCTCCTGGTCCCAGACGGCCGCTATTGCGCCTGCCAGGCGGCGAAGCGCTCGTTAAGGTTGTCCATCTTGTCCAGCCAGAACGAGACGTAGGCCGGGTCGTCCTGGTCCACAGCGGTGGCCATGTGCGAGGAAGGCAGCACTTCGGCCAACGCCGGGTCGAGCAGCGGTACGGCGCGGTTATTGAGCGGCGCATAAGGCGTGATGTTGGTGAACGCGGCCTGCTGCTCCGGTTCGGCGGCGAACTTCACGAAGCCGATGGCAGCATCCATGTTGGGTGTGCCCTTCATCACCGCATAATATTCCGAGCCGTTGAGGTGGCCGGCGTCCCAGACGATGCGGAAATCGCGCTTGTCGTCGCGGTTGGCCTTGGTGACGCGGCCGTTCCAGCAATAAGTCATGGCGAGATCACCTGCGGCTAGAAGCTGCAACGCCTCGCTGGCGCTGTTCCACCACTGGATGTGTGGCTTCAATTCGTCGAGCTTCTTGAAGGCGCGGTCGACGCCCTCGGGGGATGTCAGGACCTTGGTGAGGTCGGCAGGCGACACGCCGTCGGCCAGCAACGCCAATTCCAGCGTCTCGTTGGGGGCGTTGTAGAAGCCGCGCTTGCCAGGAAACTTCTTGACGTCCCAGAAGTCGGCCCAGGTTTTGGGGCCGT
>JAEUMA010000528.1 GCA_016793565.1 Rhizobiaceae bacterium | reverse complement strand
AACGCGACGGCGTATTCCATGCCGTGCACCGTTCTTCCCGCCATCGCGGCTTCTCCCTCAACGTCGTCGGCTACGGCAGCGCGGTCGAGATCGACCCCGGCGAATTGGCCGACTTTTTCCTGTTGCAGCTTCCGATCTCCGGCAATGCCAGCGTACGTTGCGGCACAAGGACGGTGCTTGCCAGTCCGGACACAGCGGCATCGGTCTTGTCGCCGACCCTTCCCACTCGTATGCGCTGGTCAGCCGGCTGCGAGAAGATCATCGTGCTCGTCGAGCGGGCGGCGATGGTCCGCCATTGCGAAGCGCTCTCAGAGAGCAAGGTCGACAAGGTCGAGTTCGCCACAGGGATCGACCTGACGGGCACCGCTGGGCGCATGCTTCTCGGGCATGTGTCGCTGATGATGGACAGCGCCGAAGCCGGCCATCCCGGCTATCTTGCCAGGTTGGGCGAAGGCATTGTGGAACTCATGCTGAGCGCGTTCGAACACTCCCATTCCGACATGGTTCGCCAACCCAGAGCACCGGTGGGCGAAAAGATCGTCGCCAGAGCGGAAGAATGGATCCACACGCATCTCGATATCCATTTTTGCGCGGAGGACGTCGCGGCCGCGGCGGGCACGAGCCTGCGTTCGCTGCAGGAAGGCATCCGGCGTCGCCGCGGCAAGACTCTGACGGAGCTGATCGGGGACATCCGTCTCGACAACTTCCGTGCCCTGCTACTGGACCCGCTGTCCGGCCAGTCGGTGACGGAAGCGGCTCTTGCATCAGGGCTCGGGCATCTCGGCCGGGCTGCGTCCGCCTACCGGCGGCGCTACAACGAAACTCCCGTGGAAACGCTTCGCAGACGAGTCAGCTGATCCGCTTGAATCAGTTGAATTCGCCGACCGCAGCGGCCTCGGCACTGTCCCGATCCAGGAACAGCCTTAGAAAGTCGGACCTGCTGCGCGCGCCGCACTTTTCGAGCACCCGGCCGACATGCGTCTTCACGGTCGGCAAGGCAATGTCGAGCCTTCGGCCGATCTCCTTGTTGGATAGCGCGCTGCCCAGCATGGAGGCGATCTCACGCTCCTTCGGCGTCAGGCCCATGCGGTTAAGCCAGCGCTCCCTGCGCCACACATCGTCGACGGGTCCGAAGCCTGAGAAAATTACGAGTTTCTCGAGCAGTCCGACATCGCGCTCGGTGAATTTTCCCAACGCGCTGTCTCGAAGAAGCGAAGCTCCCGCGACGATCACGGAGTCGCGCCGGAAATAGAGTTCGGCCTGGAACCTCGTCTTCTGGGGCGCCAGAAAGCCGGCCGCGTATTCCCGCTCCCAGGCATTGGATGCCCAGTCCTGCCAGCCGAACGTGCACACGCTGATCCGCGTATCGGTCATCCGTCCTGGGTGTAGCGGGTCGTAGCGCCAGAAATAGTTCCGGTATTTCTCCAGCCAGTAGGGCGACAGATCGGACAGCCGGTGGTCGACGGCATGCTGCCCGTCGACAACGCGATAAAAGCAGCAGCCGTCCAGCGGCATCGCCGCCGAAACCAGCGACAGAAGACGATCCCCGAAATCGCCTGAGTCGAGCAGCATTGCGCACCTCGCCCCACGATAGGCCAACCAACGCTAGGAGCGGCCGTCCGCGCTTGTCAAGCACCCGGCGTGCCGTTCTGGCGTATCATACCTCGGTATCATTGTCGGATCGACGCATGAAACCCTAGCGTCCGGCCGCGAATGAAATCGACAAGCCTGCCGCTTCCGCTTCACCGGCAATCCGGCGGCGATCTGCCAGCACGGAATCCGAAATGACGACCCGACCACCCTATGTTCCGCCATATATGGCCATCGGTCTCTCCACCATCGTTACCGGCGTGGCGGATCGGCGGCACATCCGGCACAATCTCGAGACGATCGAGGAGGCCATCCATGCCGCGATCTCTGTGGTCTCGATCAACGCTCCCGTTCGCGTCGTGGCATTGGCCGAAGGAGCGTTGACGGGCTTCACCGACGAGATCTTCGACGTGCCGCACGTCACGGCGGCGCGCGAAATGTTCATCGACGTCCCCGGCGAAGAGACCGAGGCGCTCGGCAAGTTGGCGCGCCACTACGACACCTACGTCATCGGCCAGTGCAAGGCGCGCTGGCCCGACGTCATGAAGGACCGCTTCTTCAACACGCTCTTCGTGATCGATCGCCAGGGCCAGGTCGTCCATCGGGCAGCCAAGAACCACATCTGGTGCCGCGAGCGAAGCTGTACACCGCACGATGTGTACGACCGCTGGGTCGAAGTCTTCGGCGACGGTCCGGAAGCCTTTTTCCCGGTCCTGAAGACCGACGATATCGGCAACATCGGGACGATCTGCTGTTCCGATGGAGAATATCCCGAGGCGGTCCGCGCGCTGACTTTCGGCGGGGCCGAGGTGGTCTACCGCCCCTCGGAGGCGACGCCGATGACGGCATCGTCCTATCCCGGCGGGGGCAGTTGGATGGTCCAAAACCGCGCCCACGCGGAATTCAACACTGTCTACATGCTGTGCCCGAACATCGGCCCGGTTTATCTGTCTCCGAGTTCGCGCTTCCCGGTCGATATCGCCGGCGGCAACAGTCATATCGTCGACTACCGCGGCAACATCGCCTCCTATTCGGCCAATGGCGCCAACACGATCGTCGCAGCGATCATCGACATCGAAGCGCTGCGCCAGTTCCGCATGACGAACCTGAACTCCAACTGGCTGAAGGATCTCAGAACCGAGCTGTTCGCGCGGATGTACGAAAAGCCGATTCATCCGAAGAACCTGTGGTTGAAGGAAGAGCCCAAGCGCCACGCCGAGGTAGACGACATCTACCGCGAAAACATCGAGCGTCTGGTGGATCGCGGGGTCTGGACCCTGCCGCATCACGAGACGCCGGGCGCCCGCTACACTCCACCGGATTCCGACAATTGGACCGACGCCAAGGAACTCTGGCGCGCCTGGCACAACAGCTGACCGGCAAGCCGGCGGCTACATCACAAAAACAACGGATCAACAGAGGGAATTTTCGAATGAATCGCTTGAAAACGCTCCTGGCTCGGCCGGGTTATGCCTCGTTTGGCGGCTTGACCGCACTTCTTGCCGCCGCCGTCATGATGGTGGCAGCGATGGCGGGTTCCGTGCGGGCCGAGGAGGCGGCACACGATCCCATCGTAGGGACTTGGTTGGTCAAGGCACCCGACGCTCCGTTCACGCATCACATGTTCGTCTTCAATGCCGACGGAACAATGCAGCAGGCCAACCCGGACGCCGGCAATCCCGACAACAGCGACAGCGACGGCAAGGGCGTCTGGATGCGCGACGGCGACCTGATCAAGGGCAAGTTCGTCGAGGTCACCGCGGATCGCAAGACCGCGAAGTTCGTAAGTTGGGGTGAGATCGCCTTCGACATGAAGGTCGACGGCAACGCCTTCACCGGCACGGCGACCGCCAATTTCTACGACGAGAACGATAAGCTGCTGCGCGGGCCGTTTCCGACGCCGTTGGCCGGCCGACGTATCGTCCTGCCCTGAAATCCGATCGTCGAACTCCCCCTATCCCGGTTAAGGGCACCCAGATGGCTCAGACAGACCTTTCACCCCGGCGATCCCTTCGCAGCATCGACATTTTCTTCATGGTCGTCGCCGCCGCCGCTCCGCTCGCCGCCGTGGTTGGCAACGGCGCCTTGGGAACGCTCCTTGGCAACGGCCCCGGAATGCCCGGAGCCTACCTCATCGCCGGTCTGGTGCTGATCCTCTTCGCACTGGGCTTCGTCAAGATGAGCCCGCACGTGAAGGGCGGCGGCGCATTCTACGCCTACATCCGGCACGGGCTAGGCGGCCGTGCCGGTGGGGCTGCGGCCTACGTCGCCCTGCTCGTCTACATCGTCATGGTGGTGGGTTCGGTGGCGGGCGTCGGCTTCTTCTGCAACATCTTCCTGCTCGAGACGTTCGGCATAGACGTCTCCTGGAAGGTCATCGCCGCCGTCTGCCTGCTGGTCACCGGGCTTGTCGGCTATCGGGAGATAACGCTCGGAGCGAAGCTTCTGGCTGTGCTCTTGTCGCTTGAAGTGCTGGTCCTGCTGGTGCTGATCGTCGCGGTCTTCTCGCCGGGCAGCGATGCGACCGTGTCGGTCGTTTCGTTCGCACCGTCGACGGTCTTTTCAGGGAATTTCGGCGTGGCGATCATGTTCGCCTTCGTGTCGTTCCTCGGCTTCGAATCCGCGGCGATCTACAGCGAGGAGGCGCAGGACGGCCCAAGAACCGTCTCGCGCGCGCTGATTTCGGCGGTGCTCTTCATCGCGGTCTTCTACGCCGTCGCCATGTGGAGCGTCATTTCCGCCTTCGGCCCCGACAAGGTCATGGAGGCCGCGGGCGAGAACCCGGGCACCCTGGTCTATCGCGCCTTCGCCCAGTATACGCCCGCGATATTCGTGACGATCGCGGAAGCCTTGATGGTGACGAGCGCCTTGGCGGCCACCATCGCCCTGCACAATGCTGCCGCGCGTTACGTCTTTGCCCTGGCACGGGAAGGAATGCTGCCCGCAGGGTTCGGCAAGCTTCACGCGCGTCTGCAGTCGCCGCATGTCGCCAGCCTAACGGTGACCATCATCACCGCGGTCATGGTCGCTGCCTTCGCCCTCGGCAACGCCGATCCTCTGATGACCGTTCTCTCCTCCACCTTCGGCCTCGCCGCGCTCGGCATCGCGCTTCTGCAGGCGGTCACGTCGGCGTCCGTCATGGCCTTCGTCAGCCGCCAGGGTTCGGCGGTCGGCGCAGGCGCGAAGGATATCGTGATCGCGCTGGTCGCGACGGTCTGCCTGATCGCCATCGCCCTGTTGATCCTGCTGAACTACGCGGTTCTGACGGGCGAGCTTGGGGCGCTCGACTACGCGCCTTGGCTCATCCCGCTGGCAGCCGTTCTCGGGGCGCTCGTGCACGGGCCCGGCATGGGTCGCGGCGAAAGCCGGCGGTGATGGCTTTTTCGCTGGACGGCCGCCGCGCTCTCGTCACGGGCGCGGCGAGCGGCATCGGAGCTGCCATCGCACGCATGCTGCGCGAGTGCGGCGCGCAGGTGACCATCGCCGATCTCGACATGGCTTCAGCGCGCACGACGGCGCAAGCCATCGCCGGCAATGCCGTGCAGATGGACGTCCGGCTACGGTCTTCGGTTGAGACCGGCTTTGCCGAAGCCCTGGAACTGATGGGC
>JAEUMA010000527.1 GCA_016793565.1 Rhizobiaceae bacterium | reverse complement strand
AGTACCGCGAGATCACTGAAATCCGCCAGCGGCTAGAGGGTCTCGCGGCCTTCCACGCCGCCGCGCGCATCGACGAAGCCACGATCGCCGCACTGGAGAAGCTCAACGCTGCGATGGCGCTGCTTGAGCATCCGCAGCACTATCTGGAGCAGAACTACCGCTTCCACTTCACGGTCTATGCTGCCTCCGGCATGGCGTCGCTGCTGCCCATCATCGAAAACCTTTGGATGCGGATAGGACCGGCGCTGCACCATCACCCGCACGAATTCAACCGCATGGAGACCGTGCGCAAGCACGACGCCATCATCGACGCCCTGCGCAAGGGCGATCGCGAAGGCGCCGAGGTAGCCGTCGCGCACGACCTCGGCACGGCGGCCGATTTCATCGTGCGCAGCCTGCAGTCGGGCTGAGGGTGGTAGTTCCGGTTTCCGGGCCTACTGCTTGCAAGGCCAGCTGGCGGAAGGCTTCAACCCTCGGGGCAGCACCGTTCCCTCGTCCCCGCAAGCCTGATCGATCTGCGCCTGGGTGAGGCCCTTGGCCGCCGACAGGTCGATGCCCTCGATGCGGGTGAAGTACAGGAAAGCGCCCGAGAAATCGATCGGCCCGGCAAAACGCGCCTTTTCCAGATGCGCGCGGGAAAGATTGGCCGAGACGAAGTTGGTGCCGGTGATCAGCGCGTCGTCGAAGATGGCGCGGCCGAGTTCCGACTTGCCGAAGTCCGCGCCCTCGAGATCGGCACCCGTGAAGTCGGCACGCTGCAGCTCGGCGCTGCTGAAGTTGATGCCCTTGCCCGCGACACCCTGGAAACCGGCGCGATAGGCTTCAGCGCGGGCGAAGTTGGCGCCCGCGGCATTGGCGCCGCCAAGCGCGGTGCGGATTAGAACCGCCTTTTCGAGGTTGGCGCCTTGCAGATTGGCTCCGCGCAGGTCGGTGGCGCTGAAATCCGCTTCCGTGAGATTGGCGCCCGAGAGGTCGCTGCCGCCCAGCATGATCGAACTCTTGTTGCAGCCCTGCCAGACAATACCTGCCGCTGGCTCGCTGCGGCAGTCGACATCCGCCGAGGCTGGCGCGGCGGACTGCGCCAGCAGGCCGGCGCCGACCAACACCGGCAGGGCCAGGCAGCCGGCCGCGCGAAGGAGGGACTGCCGTAGGGAGGCGAGGAGGATGCGGGCCTGATGCGACATCGCAGGATTCTCAACTCGGTTGCCGCCGACGTTCCCGCCGGCACTGATAATCGAATACACCCAAGCGGGCCTTTCACAAAGCTACTATGCGGTGACGCCCGCGGCAGCCGAGGCGCGGTTGCCGTGCATATCGCGTCGTCCTGGAAAACCCTGCGCCGTCCGCCGGGCGCAATTGACGCCTGATGCCCGACACCGTTAGACCGCCGCCATGACCCAAGCGATCGTTGCGTCCCCCACCGTCGGCGTCGTGCGCCTTCCGCACGGCGAAAATCTCGAACTGCCTGCCTATGAGAGCGCGGCCGCGGCCGGCATGGATCTGCGCGCCGCCGTCCCGGACGACCGTCCGATCCTGATCCTGCCCGGCAGGCGGGCCCTGGTGCCGACCGGGCTGGTCCTGGAGATCCCCGAAGGCTACGAAGGCCAGGTCCGGCCGCGCTCGGGCCTAGCGCTCAAGCACGGCATCACTTGCCTGAACACGCCCGGCACCATCGACAGCGACTATCGAGGCGAGGTGATGGTGCTGCTGGTCAATCTGGGCGACTCGGACTTCACGGTCAGCAGGGGCATGCGCATCGCCCAGATCGTCTTTGCGGCGGTTTCGCGGGCGACCGTGCAAGAGCGCAGCCTGGCCGGAGCGACGGAGCGCGGCTCCGGCGGCTTCGGTTCGACGGGCGGCGCGTAACCCGCAGCTGTCCGATCCGGATGAACCAAACGGCTTGGCGAGCGTTTTGGCATGCGGGCCTCGTGCTCGCGGCCAGGCGCTAGCGACGCTTGTGCAGTCGCTGGCAGGCAGCGGATCAGGCCTGCCTGCGACAATGGGTGGCGTCGGCGCTTTCAATAGCTGCCGCGCCACCCTTTTTTCGATCGCCGTCAAGGTTGCGCAGAGTGAGACGTCTCGAAGCTCGCGAGCGCGGCCTTCAGCGCATCGGGACCGGCTTCGGCTTGCGCCGGAGCAGGCGAAAAGCCGGCGCCGATCATCTTGCGGCCGAGCATGTGGTCGCCCGGACGATTGACCGTATCGATCGACATCAGGCGATCACCGGCGAAATGATAGACGCAGAAGCGGTTCTGATCGGGTTCGCCGGTCACGACATGGCGGTCGCTCGCCCCGGTCAGGCCGACCATCTGCAGCTTCATGTCGCCGATGTCGGACCAGAACCAGGGTACCGCGCGGTAATCCGCGGCATGGCCGAGGATCGTGCGCGCGGCGAGCTTGGCCTGGTCGGTCGCGTTCTGCACGGACTCCAGCCGCACGCGCCGGCCGACCTGCCAGTGCGGATAGCTGGCATTGTCGCCGATCGCCAGGATCTGCGGAACCGAGCTGCGCATCGCCGCATCCAGCGCGATTCCGTTGTCGAGGCCGAGCCCTGCTCGTTCGCCGATCTCAACGTCCGGCACCACGCCGATGCCGACGATCACCATGCCGGCGGCGATCGTCTCGCCGGCCGAGGTGACCACGGCGGCGACGCGGCCGGCGTGCGCCTTCAGCCCGGTGATCGTGGTGTTCAGCAGGAAGCGCACGCCCGTGGCTTCCAGGCGACGTTGCACATGTTGCGATATGACGGAGGAGACCGCGCGGCCGAGGATGCGGTCCTGCGCCTCGATCACGCTGACGCGGTGGCCCTTGGCGGCCAGCGTCGCAGCCATCTCCAGGCCGATGAAGCCGCCGCCGATCACCACCGCGTCCGCCGTGGCCGCCGCCAGATCGCGGATGTGCTCCGCGTCGGCTAGCGAGCGCAACGAGGCGACGTTGTCGTAGGGCGTGTCGGAGAGCCTGAGGGGGCGCGGGCGCGAGCCGGTGGCGAGAATGAGGGCATCGAAGGCCACCGTGCCGCCGTTCGCAAGTTCGGCGAGCCGGGCGGCAGGATCAACGCGGACGACGCGTTGGCCCAGCCTGAGATCGATGCGGTGGCCGTCGTAAAAGCTCTCGCCGCGCAGCGGCTGCGGCTTGGCGTCCGGCTCCTTCAGAAATGTCTTCGACAGCGGCGGCTTATGGTAGGGAAGCGCGTTTTCCTCGCCGATCAGCGTCACCGGCCCCTCGAAACCCTCCTCCCGCAAGCTGGCGGCGGCCTGCACGCCCGCATGGCCCGCGCCGACAATGAGCACGCCATCCTTCATTCGGACGCCTCCATCTTTCCCGACTGGTCGTCGCGCGCTTGCGGTCGCACCTCAGCCGGCTTTGTGTCAAGGCGAAGGCGCCGTAGGCCCTTTGGCCCAGAAATGGTCCGCTGGTCGACAGAACAGCCTGATCCGGTCTATGTCCGATGAACCACAATTGACCGGCCGAGGTGTGTAAAGGATGCACGACAATGACCTAGAACCGCCGCGCTCGGTGCTGCGCCGTTTCCTGGAAGGAGAGGCGTCGGGCGGGCTGGTCCTGATGGCGGCTGCGGCATTCGCGCTGGTCGTGGCCAACTCACCGCTGTCGGAGGCGTATTTTCACGCGTTGCACGTTGATCTCGGCCCCCTCAGCCTGGCGCACTGGATCAATGACGGCCTGATGGTCGTGTTCTTCCTGCTGGTGGGGCTGGAGATCAAGCGAGAGATGCTGGACGGACAGCTCTCCACCTGGCCGCGCCGCGTGCTGCCGGGCATGGCCGCGCTGGGCGGCATGATCGTTCCGGCGCTGATCTTTGTCTGGTTCAACCGCGACAACCCCAAGGTGCTTCCGGGCTGGGCGATCCCGACGGCGACCGACATCGCCTTCGCGCTGGGCGTCCTTTCTCTGCTCGGCAGCAGGGTGCCAGCCTCGCTCAAGGTATTTCTGGCCGCACTTGCCATTATCGACGATCTGGGCGCGGTGATCATCATAGCCGTCTTCTACACCGACGGTCTCGCGCTGCCCTATCTCGCCGGCGCTGCCGTGATCCTCGCGCTGCTGATCCTGCTTAACCGGCGGGGCGTGATGAACCTCACTCCATACTTGGTGCTCGGCGTCGGTCTCTGGTTCTGCGTCCTGAACTCCGGCGTCCACGCCACCATCGCCGGCGTCCTGCTCGCGCTGACGATCCCGCTGCGACGCGCGCCCGGTATCCGCGACGACGTCAGGGTTTCACCGCTACACCGGCTGGAACACGGGCTGAGCAGGATAGTGCCGTTCGTCATCGTTCCGCTGTTCGGCTTCGCCAATGCCGGCGTGTCCTTCTTCGGCCTTTCCGGAAAGGCGATGACCGATCCGCTGACGCTCGGGGTCGCTGTCGGCCTGGTCGTCGGCAAGCTGGTCGGCGTGTTCGGAACGGTCGCGCTGACGGTCCGAAGCGGCCTTGCCGAACTGCCCGCCCATGCGGGCTGGCGGCAGGTGTTCGGCGTCGCCCTGCTTTGCGGCATAGGCTTCACCATGAGCCTGTTCATCGGCCTGCTGGCTTTCGAGAACGATCCCGCCCTGCAGTCGGAGGTCAAGCTCGGCATCCTGGTGGGCTCGTTTACCGCCGGCGTCCTCGGCACGCTCGTTCTGCTGACCTGCGGGCGGTCGCGGCCCTTGACCCCAGCCGGCGGCCGGCCTCAACCCTGAAATGGTCCACGCAGATGGAACCGTTCCGCCGGAGGCAATTCGATACCGCCTATGGGAGGATTTCCTGGCGCTCGCGGCCGGCGGCGATGACGAGGTGAAAGCGACATGAGGGCCTTCTTCGCCGAGGAGCAGCGCCGCCACGATCCCAAGGCCTTCCTGTCCAGCGGCGCGCCGCGACCTAATCCCGAAAACCCCGAACGCGTGACAAGGCTTTTGCACGGTCTGAAGGCCGCCGGCTGCGCGCCGGAACGTCCGCCCGTGCTCGGGCTGGGACCCGTGGCGGACATCCACACCGCCGAATATCTCGAATTCCTGCAGCACATCTTCGAACGGTGGAGCCACATCGAAGGGGCGTCGGCGGAGGTCATTCCGAACATCCACCCGCTCTGCCGAACCGGCACCTACCCGGCTTCGGCGGTGGGCCAGGCCGGGTACCACATGGCCGACACAGCCTGCCCCATCTCGGGCGAA
>JAEUMA010000516.1 GCA_016793565.1 Rhizobiaceae bacterium | reverse complement strand
GAAAACGGCGGCGGCGCCGACCAGTACGGCGCCGGTGGCGACGACATCATCCTGCGCATGCCGGTCGGCACCGTCATTTCCGACCTCAACACCGGCGACATCGTCGCCGACCTGGCGGAACACGACCAGAAGGTGCTGATTGCCAAGGGCGGCAAGGGCGGTCTTGGTAACCTGCATTTCAAGTCCTCGACCAACCGCGCGCCGCGTCAGAAGACCAACGGTGAACCGGGCGAAGAATTTGAGCTGGTATTGGAACTGCGCGTTCTGGCCGACGTCGGCCTGCTTGGCCTGCCCAATGCCGGCAAGAGCACGCTGATCCGCGCCATCTCTGCCGCCCGCCCGAAGGTTGCCGATTACCCGTTCACGACGCTGCACCCGAATCTCGGCGTCGTCCGTGTCGATAACGAAAAAAGCTTCGTCATGGCCGACGTCCCGGGCCTGATCGAAGGCGCCGCCGACGGCGCCTGACTCGGCATCCGCTTCCTCAAGCACCTGCAGCGCACACGCATCCTGCTCCACCTCGTCGACATCGCCCCGATCGACACGGATTCCAACCCGGTGCGCGACGCCAAGGCCATCGTCAACGAACTGGTCAAGCATGACCCGGCACTGGCCGACAAGCCGCGCTGGCTGGTCCTCAACAAGCTCGACCTGATCCCTGAGGAAGACCGCGAGAAGGCCGTGAAGGACTTCCTCAAGGCCTACAAGAAGGCGACCAAGTACGACGGTCCGGTGTTCACCATCGCCGCCATCAACGGCGAAGGCACCAAGCCACTGATCTACGCCATTGCCGAGGCACTGGAACAGATGGCACGCCCCGAGATTGAGGACGATCCCGAAGACGATACCGACGCCGCCGACGAAGCATGAGCCTCACCCGCCTCGCCTCCGCCCGCCGACTGGTCGTCAAGGTCGGCTCCGCCCTTGTCACCAACAACGGCACCGGCCTCGACCTGAACGCCATTGCCGACTGGGCGCGGCAGATTGCCCTGTTGCGCCAGCAGGGCAGGGAAATCATCCTCGTCTCCTCCGGCGCCGTCGCCTGCGGCGTGCAGCGCCTGGGCTGGGGTCGCCGCCCGAAAACCGTGCATGAAAAGCGGGCTGCCGCCGCCGTCGGGCAGGCCGGGCTGGTCGAAGCCTACGAGGCCGCCTTCAGCAAGCACGGCCTGAACACCGCGCAGATCCTGCTCACCCACGAGGATTTGTCCGATCGCAAGTGTTACCTCAACGCCCGCTCAACGCTGACGACGCTGCTCGAACTGGGCGTCGTACCCATCATCAACGAGAATGACACGGTGATCACCGACGAGATCAAGTTCGGCGACAACGACACGCTGGGCGCACTGGTTGCGAATCTGGTGGAAGCCGAAGCGCTGATCATCCTCACCGACCAGAAGGGCCTGTACACCGCCGACCCGCGCAAGGACCCGAGCGCGACGCTGATTCAGGAAGCCACGGCCGGCGACGAGTCGCTGGAGGCGATGGCTGGCGGCGCCGGCAGCCGCGTCGGCACCGGCGGCATGATCACCAAGGTGATTGCCGCCAAACGCGCCGCCCGCAGCGGCGCCCACACCGCGATTGCCAGCGGCCACGAGACCGATCCGATCATCCGCCTTGCGGCCGGCGAGCCGGTGGGCACGCTGCTGGTGTCAACCACGCAGCCGCTCGCCGCACGCAAGCAGTGGCTGGCGGATCACCTGCAACTGGCCGGCAAGCTGGTGCTCGATGCCGGTGCGGTGAAGGCGCTGCAATCCGGGAAAAGCCTGCTGCCGATTGGCGTCAC
>JAEUMA010000498.1 GCA_016793565.1 Rhizobiaceae bacterium | reverse complement strand
CGTCGCCGAGCGCCAGATCCACGCCGTCGGGATCGATGCCCGTGAGGGTCCAGTTGCCGGCCTCTCCCTTGGCGAATACGGTGGCGTAGATCGCGACGGCGTCGCGATGATCTGAGTTCATATGGTCCAGCGCATGCTGCTCGCCGGCGGCAAGCGCGTCCGCCACGGCGCCGTCGGCAAGCAGGTCGTCGCGTGTCAGGCGGTAAGCCTTTCCGAAACCTCCGTTGAGGCTCGCACCGGTCGGTTCGAGGCGGAAGAAGTGGAAGTCGCCCAGTTCGGCGTAAAGCGAGGCCTTGGGGTTGCGGTTGAGGTAGCGCCGCCCGGCGCGCACCGCACCCTCGCTTTCGCGCACCAGCCTGTAGGCGCGGCAGGCGATGGAGAGTCGCGGATAGGCGAGGGGGTCGCCCTTGCCCGGTTCGCCGACGAGAAGCGAGCAGCGGGGCTCCGCTAGCAATGCCTGCGTATGGGCGGACAGCAGCGATACCAGGATCAGCGGCGCGCCGTCGATGTCGGTGGCCACGCCGACCCGGCTGGCGAGCGGCGCACCGGTCTCAGGGTCGATCACCGCTATGCCGGCGAAGCGGGCGGTGCGCGTCAGTCGGCGCGCCAGGCTCACCGCCGCCGCGTCGGTCTCGCGATATACGTCCTTGCGCTGGGCTTCCATCGGATAAAACCTGATTTATGTTCTCAGATTTAAGACGATGCGGCCTCGAGGCGCAAGGCTGGCAGCGGACTTCTTCCTATTTCGGCGCCATGCGCAAGGCGCCGTCGAGGCGGATAGTCTCGCCGTTCAGCATCGCATTGTCGACGATGTGAAGGGCGAGCGCGGCATATTCGGCGGGGTCGCCGAGGCGCGACGGAAACGGCACCGAGGCGCCGAGCGAATCCTGCGTTTCCTGCGGCAGGCTCGCCATCATCGGCGTGCGGAAAATACCCGGCGCGATGGTGACCACGCGGATGCCGGAGCGTGCGAGGTCACGCGCGATCGGCAGCGTCATGCCGACGACGCCGCCCTTCGAGGCGGCATAGGCGGCCTGGCCCATCTGCCCGTCGAAGGCCGCAACCGATGCGGTACAGACGATGACGCCGCGCTCGCCGCCCGGCAGCGGCTCCAGCGTGGCCGCGCGATGGGCGAAGAGGCGTATCATGTTGAAAGTGCCGAGCAGGTTGACCTCCAGCACCTTGCGGAACAGGTCCAGCGTATGCGGTCCTTCCCGGCCGATCGTCTTCGATCCGGCGACGATGCCGGCGCAGTTGACCAGGATACGCGCCGGCCCGAGCCGATCGGCTACCGCCGCCACAGCGGCTTCGGCGCTGTCGCCGCTCGACACGTCGCAGGCCAGCGCCACTCCGCCGATCTCGGCCGCGACCGCGGACGCTCGCTCGAGTCCGATGTCGAGAAGCGCGACCCTGGCGCCGCGGGCGGCGAGCGCGCGCGCCGTGGCTTCGCCCAGTCCGGAACCTGCGCCGGTGACGATGGCGATCTGATCTATCGGGTTCATGTCGTTCTCCTACGGTCGGTCGCTGTCAGGACGCCGCCATGACCTTCGGCGCAGAAAATGCCGTCCTAGGCGCCGACGCGGCGTTCTGCATCATGCCCTGCAGGCGTGCAACGGCACCCGGCTGGAGTTCTACCGCCAGCAGCCGGTTCTGGTCGACCGGTCCGGGCATCTCCAACTGACCGTACGGGATGCGGCGAAAGCCGAGCGGCCCGTAATAGGGCTCGTCGCCCACCAGCACGACGGCAGGCCAGCCGGCGGCCCGCGCCGCTTCCAGCGCGATGGCAACCAGGCGCCGACCTATGCCGAGGTTCTTGAAGGCCGGGCGCACGGCCAGCGGCCCGAGCAGCACCGCGCGCCCCTTGCCCGCGACCACCGGCGTCTGTCTCACGGAGGCGATCACCACGCCGTCCCGCAACGCTACGAAAGACAGGGTGCGGTCGTGCGGGCCTCCCTCGCGGATGCGATAGGCCGCGCGTGTATAGCGGCCGGGACCGAAGGCTTCTTCGTTGATGGCGTCGATCTCGGTATCGTGCGCGGGGCTTTCCGGCGCATAGAGCACGTCTGCAAGGTTCATGTCGGGGTATCCGGCAGGAGGAATGACAGGCTGCAAGCGGCAGCCTTCGCCAGTCGGCGCTTACGCGCGGGCGATCATTCGTCGTCGGTCGAACCGAGGGGGAAACTGTCCCGTAGCCATGACGTGCCCCGCTAGCATCGTTTTGAGCGCAGGTAAATCGGGTGACGCACTGTTCTCGCGGAAAAGCTTTGAACCACGCCTGCCACCGCCTAGATCAGACGCGGGAAACAGGATGACGACGCGATGGGATTGCTGGTCGACGGCAAATGGCAGGATCGGTGGTACGCGGCCAGGGACGGCCGCTTCGAGCGCGAGGCGGCGAAGTGGCGCGATTTCGTCACGGTCGACGGGCAGCCGGCTGCGGGCCGCGAGCGCGGGTTCAAGGCGGAGCCGGGACGCTACCACCTCTACGTCTCCTATGCCTGCCCGTGGGCGCACCGGACACTGATCGTGCGCGCCCTCAAGGGGCTGGAGGACGTCATTTCCGTCTCCGTCGTGCACCATTTCATGGGCGAGCACGGCTGGACGTTCCGCTCCGACGACGGGGCCACGGGCGATACGCTCTACGGCCTCGACTACCTCCACCAGATCTATACTAAGGCGGACGCGACCTACACCGGGCGCGTCACCGTCCCGGTGTTATGGGATCGGCGGCAGGAGACGATCGTCTCGAACGAGTCCTCCGAGATCATGCGCATGCTGAACACCGCCTTCGACGCTTGGGGCGACGCCTCGGTCGATCTCTATCCGCAAGCGCTGCGGAACGAGATCGACGCGATCAACGAGCGCGTCTATTCCGCCGTCAACAACGGGGTCTACAGGGCCGGCTTCGCGACCACGCAGGCGGCTTACGAGGAAGCCTTCCGTACCCTCTTCGCAGAACTCGACTCGCTCGAAGAGCGGTTGTCGCGTCAACGGTACCTGGTCGGCGGGCGTATCACCGAGGCGGATTGGCGGCTGTTTACGACGCTGCTGCGCTTCGACCCGGTCTATGTCGGACACTTCAAATGCAATCTGCGGCGGATCGCAGACTATCCCAACCTGTCGAACTATCTGAGGGAGCTCTATCAGGTTCCGAAAGTGGCGCAGACGGTCAACATGCGGCACATCAAGGCGCACTATTACGGCTCGCATGCGACGATCAATCCGAACCGGGCCGTGCCGCTCGGTCCTGAGCTGAATTACGACGCGCCGCACGATCGCGAACGACTTTCCAGGGCCACCTGACGGACCGCCGCGGTTACCAGTAGGGCGAGGGCGGCGCGCCGGAGAAGACTTCCGCGATGCGTCGCCGGGTGGCGGGTGTCGTCTCCCTCGGCAGCGTGTCGAGGCCGAAGAAACCGGCCTCGGCTATCTCGTGGTCCGCCAGCTTCGGCGCCGACTGGCGATAGTTCTGGATGAGGTAGAAGGCGACGTGGTCGCGTCGGCTGCCCAGGCGATTGTAGTGGATCGAGCGCAGCACCGGCGGCTCGCCTGGCAGAATGTTGCCTTCCTCTTCCAGTTCGCGGGTCAGCGCTTCTGCCATCGTCTCGTCCACCTCGACGCCGCCGCCCGGCAACTGCCAGCCGGGAACATAGGTGTGGCGTATCAGGAAGACCGCATTGGCGGCGCGGTCGTGGACGAGACCGCGCACGCCCAGCGTCATCGGCCGCCGCAGCAGGAAATAGAGATGGTATAGCCGCGCACGCAAGCCGGGCCAGCCACTCTGCCGGAAGCGCGCCTCGTCCGCCTGCTCGGTCATGGCGCCAACCAGGTGTGGCAAGGTGCGGCTCGGTGCCCTACAACCGGCTGATGTTCAGGCTCGCCCATATCTCGGATGTCCACCTCGGTCCGCTGCCCGCAGTAGCCTATCGCGAACTCGCTTCCAAGCGCATCGTCGGCTACGTCAACTGGCAGCGCAACCGGCGCCGCCTGATGCACGAAGGCGTGCTCGGCTCGGTTCTCGACGGCATCGCCGCCGCCGCACCCGACCATCTGGCAGTCACGGGCGACCTGGTCAATCTGGCGCTGGACGGCGAAATCGCAGCCGCCCGGCTCTGGCTGGAGGCGCTGGGCGCGCCGCACGACGTCTCCGTGGTGCCGGGAAACCACGATGCCTATGTGCCCGGTGCCTTCGACCGCATCTGCCACGCCTGGGGCGCGTGGATGGCCGGCGACGGCGTTCGCCTGCCGATCGGGCGGTCGGCGTTTCCTTATCTGCGGGTACGCGGCAAGGTGGCGTTGATCGGCATTTCCACGGCGCGGGCGACCGCGCCCTTCATGGCGAACGGTTTCTTCGAGGACGGACAGGCGCGGCGGACGGCGCAGCTGCTCGATCGCGCGTCCGCGGAAGGGCTTTATCGCCTGATCATGATCCATCATCCGCCCGTCAGGCGCGCGGTTCCCCAGCACAAGCGGCTGCTCGGCATCGGGCGCTTCCAGAAGCTGGTTCTGCGCCACGGCGCCGATCTCGTCCTGCACGGGCACTCGCATGTGCCGTCGCTATACTGGATCGCCGGCCGGGACGGAGCGATTCCGGTGGTCGGCGTTGCGGCCGGCGGGCAGGGGCTGCACGGCCATCATCCCCCGGCCCAGTTCAACCTGCTCGAAATCGCCGGCGAACCCGGCGCGTGGAGAACCCGGCTGAGCCGCCGGTCCTATGCGGGTGCCGCGATCCCGCTGGTGGAGGTCGAAAGCCGGGAACTGGCGCACGGCCGCCGCGATCCCGTCGAGGCCGACTGAGCGGCACGGGACGCGTCACCGCAGATTTTTTACATGCCGAGGCTGTGCGTGGTGAGGCGGTCCCAAAGCAGGATCACCGCGATCGCCAGGCCGACCAGCACGCCGGCTGCCAGCAGTCCCAATCCGCCGAGCACGCTCGATACGCGGTCTTTCTGCGGCGCGGCCGGCAAAACGGGTTCTGCACTGGCAGGAGATTGAATTGCCTTCGCCGGAGCGACGCTGACGGCCTGGCCGTCCAGCAGCCTTTCGCGCTCCACCAGGCGCTCGGCGATGTAGCGGATGACCTGGTCGGCGACCGGGCGCACATGCGGCGATTCGGCCAGCACGACGCGGCCCATGCGCGTGTCGTTGACGAAGCGGTAAGTGCGGCGGTCGTGGCCCATGCCCACATGGCTGACCGCGTCGATCCAGAGCCGCGGCCTGAGGCCGGACGAGATCGTGAAATCGAAGATGTCGGCATCTACGGGCACGTCCGCGAAAACGGGAGCCAGTTCGGCGGCGAGGATGTCGAGGCGCATCTTTTCGGCGTCGCGCAGGTCAACGACCACGTCCTCGCGATCCGCGACGGCGTTCTTCACCTCGCGAATGGCATCGGAAAGGCGGCGAAGGTGTTCGTTCGGCGCCTTCTCGCCAGCATCCTTCATCGGCGCAAACTCCCACACAGCCGGCAAGGTAAACCAATAGTTAACATATGCCGACGGGGTTTGCATCCGTCTCAAATGTCTGGCCGCTATGCTGTGAAGACAGTGTCAACAATGATCTTGGCGACCTTGCCCGGCGCTTCTTCCGGAAGCATATGGCCCGCGCTTTCGATCAGCCGCACGTCGAAGGCAGCCGGCAGGCGCAGCGCCTGGGCGACAGGCAGGACGGGGTCGAGCCGTCCCCACGCCACGGCGGTCGGGATACGCAGGCCGGCGAGTTTCGCCAGCGGAATCGTGCCTTGGCGTCCGTCCCGCGTTATATACTCCACGATCCTGCCGAGCGCCTCGGATTGACCGCCGATTCGGCGCTGAGCGGCCATGGCGTGAACAGACTTGGCGGTAGGCTCGTGCCCGGTGGCCATCATCTCGGCAAGGCATGCCGAGACGTCTTTGCGTGAACTGGCCCGTGCGAAGCGCCGCAGGAGAGCGGCGTTGATCTCCGTTCCGAGGCCGCCAGGCGCCAACAGCGTCAGCGATGCGACTTGGTCGGGCTGTGCCAACCCCATCAGCGCGGCGATGGCACCGCCCATCGAGTGCCCGACGACATGGACGGGGGCTGCTTTCCGCTGCGCGAGATCGGCTAGGATCGCCTGTGCCATGGCCTTGCTGGATGTACTACCCTCAGTCGCCAGGGAGCGGGCGTGGCCCGGCAGATCATAGGCGATGATGCGGGCGGCAGGACCTATCCGTTTTGCCACGCCCCGCCAGACCTCGTGGCTGCCGCCGAAGCCGTGCAGAAAAACGATCACGGGGCCGTCTGCCCCCGATTCCTTGGCGTGGAGCGCGGGCGCTGTCACCCTGCCTCTCCGCTGATGCCGGCATGCGCCAATGCGGCGACCAGGGTTTCCACGATTTCTTTCGAAGGATGACGAGCCCGGAAGATCGCGCGCGGATCGGCCGCGAGGCTGGGAAATTCCGCCAGGAACTGCCGGCGAAGCGCTTCCGTCAACTGCGCCTTTCCTGACTGGCTGCTGGCGATAAGGCGGGCGGCAAGGTAATGCGGTCGGCCGGGTGTCGTCAGCGCGAGGGATGCCCTGTAGGCCACGTCGCGGTCGCCGGACATGAAGGCGGCTAGAAAGAGCGTGTAGTCCCACCAGGTCGAGTGTGCGCTTGCCGAGTTGACGGCGTCCAGCATGATGCGCTCGCCTTCCGGATAGGATCCTGCGGCCACCAGAGCATAGGCGTAAACAGCAGCCATGCCAGGATCATAGATGTTGAGTTCGTGCGCCTTTTTCATCCAAGGGAGGGCTTCAGCGGGGGTGTCGCTCAGCGATCGGAGGTAACCCATGGCGCGATGCGCGGCAGCGCTGGTCGGGTCGCTTCGGACGGCCTTCCAGGCGAGATCCTGTGCCGTCTCCACCGATACGTCGGCCGGCAGAGGGTAGCCGTCTGTCACGCCCTGTATCTGCAGGCTGGACATTTGTGCGTATACGATTGCCGGCTGCGGCCCTGCGCGAACCAGCCGATCGAAACAGTCGTAGGCAGCCTTGTGGCGCAAACCAACAGGTTCCTGGTAGAAGCGCTCGTACAGCAGCAGGCACTGGGCGGGCCCGTGAAGCTCACCGTTCCTTTCGATTTCGGCATAGAGCATGCCCGAAGCTGGCGCTATATTGGCGAGCAGAGCAGCGACAGTGTCGTTCAGGCGGCCTGCATCGATCGCGTCTTTGCTCAGCCTGCGCGACAACAGCACGCGTCGGGTCGTCCTGTCCTGGACATAGACGAAAACGCCCTCGTCGTCGGGCGAGGGAGTGACAACGAAGACGAAATGCGAGCCGCCTTTCGGCGCGTCGGTCTCCACCAGATCAATCGTCTCGAAAGCCGACAAGGCGACGCGGATGGTCGCGGCCACGCTGGCGACCGGTCCGGCGTTCCGCGCCGCGACGACCGAGACCGTCGGCAGCACGTTGTCGTGGCGGAGCGCGATGCTGCCTGTGGCCGGTTCGGTCCTCGATAACGGTTCCTCGCCGCCGCGGCGGTCGGCAAGAAGGACTGCGACCGCTAAGGCCAGCACGGCGACGGCACTCCACAGCAGGGCGATATGCCGTGTCATTCCGCCCAACTTTACACCTGCGAGACGCTTCCCGCCCGGCGATACGGCGGTATCGGGTGTGGCCACGGGTTCTTCCGGCTGCGGCACGCGCCCATGCCATTCGTAGACCGGCACGTACCCGCCGCGCGGTATGCTGATGCGCAACACGTCGCCTGCGCCTTCATCGGCGTAGTAGTGCGCCAGCAATTCGCGCAGCCGCCCGGCTTGCACACGCACCACGGCATCCGTGGTGGGATCGAAGTCGGAGTCCTTTCCGAAGACGTCGACGCCGATCGAGAAGCCCTTGAGTTGCTCGGCTTCGCCCGCCTGTTCGCGCTCGACCAGATGGCGAAGGAGGTCTCTCGCCCTCTCGGACCTGGAGAAGGTCCGGCTGGCCACTACACGCTCCAGCATCTCCCGCACGGCTGGAGCGACAGGCGTCTTGTTGGGCAAGGCAGACCTCAGCGCCGTCCGATGGAGGATCATAGGCCAGGCTTCGTTCGTGGCAAGCGATTCCCGCGATGCATAAAGGCCGCCGGGCAAGCCGGCGGCCTTTATGTTGCCCGTCAGTCGAGGATTCGGTTCACGGCCGAGACAACCGCCTCAAGGGAAGCGGCGACGATGTTGGTATTGATGCCGGCGCCGAAAATGCGGCCCTTGGCGTATTCGATCTCCATGTAGCAGATCGCCGACGCGTTCGAGCCGCGCTGGATGGAGTGTTCAGAATAGTCCAGCACGGAGAATGGCGTCCTGATGTGCTTCGCGAGTGCGTCCACGAAGCCGTCGATCGGTCCGTTGCCGCCGCCGGTGATCACCATCTGCCGGCCCTTGTCGAGGATCGTCGCCTCCACGATGCGTCGGCCCTTGTGAAGAGGATCGGGGTAGGTGTGGTGGTCGAGGAACTTCAGCCGCGCGCCCGGCTGCTCGACATAAAGTTCGATGAAGCGGTCGTGGATGCGCTTGGAAGGCAGTTCCTTTCCTTCCGCGTCGGTGATCGCCTGGATATCCTCGCGGAACTCGATCTGTAGGTTGCGCGGCAGGTTGAGGCCGTAGTCGGCCTGCATGACGTAGGCGATGCCACCTTTGCCGGACTGCGAGTTGATGCGGATGATGGCCTCGTAGGAGCGGCCGACGTCCTTGGGGTCGATCGGCAGGTAAGGCACTTCCCAGGTCTGCTTGTTGGCCTTCTTGATCGCCTTCATGCCCTTGTTGATGGCATCCTGGTGCGATCCCGAGAATGCGGTGTAGACGAGTTCGCCCACATAGGGGTGGCGTTCGGGAATGCGCAGCTGGTTGGAGTACTCGTATACGTCCTTGATGCGCGTGATGTCCGTGCAGTCCAGCATCGGGTCGACGCCCTGCGTGTACATGTTCAGCGCCAGCGTGACGATGTCGACATTGCCGGTGCGCTCGCCGTTTCCGAAGAGCGTACCCTCGACGCGGTCGGCACCGGCCAGCAGA
>JAEUMA010000422.1 GCA_016793565.1 Rhizobiaceae bacterium | reverse complement strand
TGCTTTTCGGCCAGACCTGCTGGGGGCCGATGGAACTCGGCCTTGCCGATCATGTCGCGGTGATCGGGCAGCCCGATTATTCGGCGTTCGAGGGGGGAAACGGTATCCACTACGCCAGCGCCGTCGTGATGAGGCGGAAGGATTGGCCCGAAAAGGCGATCGCGCCGTCGACCGACGGCTCTGCCGTGCTGCCACTCGACCGGTTGCGCGGCCTGCGCCTTGCTTTCAACGGTGAAGACTCCATGTCGGGCGTGATCGGGCTCAAGCGCGATCTGGTGCAGCTCGGCGAGGGGCTACGGATTTTTTCCGGTATGGTCGAGACCGGCGCGCATCGGGCATCGGTGCGGGCCGTCGCGGAGGGCAGGGCGGATGTCGCCGCCATCGACTGCCGTACCTGGGATACCTCGCGGCGGTTCGACTCCGCGGCGCGGGAGCTCGTAGTCGCCGGCTGGACGGCGAGACGCAAGGGACTGCCCTACATCACGGCTTTGCCGCTTCGAGCGTTGCTGCCCGCGGTAACGCGTGCGCTCACGGGATAGTGACGCAACCCGCCACGAGGTTGCGCGCTTTCTCCGCCATCATTGCGAAAAGCGGAGAAGCATCATGCCAGAACAGATCGCATCCGGCTTTATCGTCCTAGCCGGTCTATTCGTCGCCGCCACTTTCGCGGGATATGCGCTGCTGCAACGCCAGCACCACCATCATTCGGGCAAGCGCTTCCTGCACTGATCAGCCGACGAGATCGAGCGGGTAAGAGGAGAGTTGCCTCCTACCCGTCTCGGTGATCAGGACCTGTTCCTCGATCTTGACGCCCTCGCGCCCGCCGAGACGGCCGATATAGCTCTCGACGCAGAGCACCATACCCGGTTGCAGCACGCCGTCGGGCGTGTCGTCGGTCCAGTCGGCGGCGTGCGGAAGCGTCGGATATTCGTCGGCCAGGCCGACCCCGTGATAGAGCACGCCGTAGCGCGCCGGAAAGCAGTCCGGCGGTGGATTCTTTGCGCGCTCGACCAGCTCGCGAAAGCCTGTTCCGGGCTGCATAAGCGCCGTGTTGTGGGCGATCTGCTCGGCGGCGATCCAGAACAGGTCGCGCTGTTCGTCGCTGGGTTTTCCATCGCCGCAGAGCCAGGTGCGCGAAAGGTCGGCGCAAAAGCCGTACGACCCGATCAAGTCGGTGTCGAATGCGACGAGGTCACCGGCCTCGATGACGCGTGCCGAGCACTCCTGGAACCACGGATTGGTGCGCGGGCCGGACGACAAGAGCCGCGTCTCGATCCATTCTCCGCCGCGCGCGATGTTGCCTCGGTGCAGTTCGGCCCAAAGCTTGTTCTCGGAAATGCCGGGGCGCAAAGCCTCGCGCATTTCGCCCATCGCGGCCTCGCAAGAGACGATCGCGCGGTGCATGGCCAGAATCTCGTCCGGCGACTTGATCAGTCGGGCGCTCTCCATCACCGCCTCGCCGTTGTGGACGGAGATGCCGAGCCGGGCGAGTTCGGCAACGCCCTCCGGGCCCAGATGATCGACTGCGATGCGGCGGTTTGCGCCGCCATGCTCCGCGACCAGCGAGGCGATGCCGCCCGCCCAGCGCCGCGCTCGCGCGTCGGTCAGCTCGCCGCCGTACATATACATCCACGATATGGCGGGCCGCACCTCGTCGACGGTGCTGGCATGGTCGGACAGGTGCTCGCAGGAAAAATAATCGAACAGCACGACCGGGCCGTCGGTCGCGACGAAACAGTGGCGCGTCGGATTGTGCGCGACCCAGAGCTGCATATTGGTGGAGTCTGTGGCGTAGCGGATGTTCACCGGGTCGTAGAGCAGGACGCCGGCATAGTCACGCCGACTGAGTTCGGCACGGATCCGCTCGAGCCGGTACTTTCGCATCGCCGGCAGGTCGGGTGCGGTGATACCGGCAGCCGCCCATTCCGCCTCGGCGACGGTGCCGTAGCCCAGGACATGCTGGTTGAGGGATGCCGCCTTGGCCCGCGCCTGCGCCCGCAGCGCGTCGATGGCGCCCGGATTGAAGGGAGCGATCTTACGGTGGCGCGAGTACGTGCCGGAAGGGCGCGTCATGGAAGACGCCCGCTCGTGCCGCGCCGTGGCGGGACAGCGCGCCCCTCTGGCAGAAGGTGTATCAGGACCGCATCTTCTCGCCTGAGGGATCGAAGGGTGGCTCGACATTGATGCGGGCCGGGCGGCGGTGGCCAAGGATCTCGATCTCGAACAGCCCGGCGCTTTCGTCGCCGGCAAGCTCGGCCGGCACATAGCCCTGCGCCATCGACTTGCCGACATAGTGGGCATAGCCGCCCGACGTGACCCAGCCGACGACGCGCCAGTCGCCGTCGGCCGTGCCGCGCACCGCGGAGGCGCCGCTCGCAGCCTTGGAACCGCGCACCGCCTTGCCGGAGGCGTCGAAGCGCGGCGCGCCGAAGTCATGCGTCTTGCCGACCGTGCCGAAATCCTTGGAGCCGACCTTCGCCCAGATCGGCTCGTCGCCCATGACGTCGGCGTCGGTGGCGTCGACGATCATCGAGACGCGGCGCAGCTTCGACCCCTCGGCCTGCTCCTTCGCCGCGGCCTCGCGGCCGACGAAATCGTTCTTCTCCATCTTGATGAAGCGGTCCATCGAACCCTCGAACGGTCCGTAGATCGGCCGCAGTTCGCGGAACCAGGTCGGGACGTTTTTCTCGAGGCGCATGGAGAGCAGCGCGCGCATGCCGAAGAAGGGCCGCATCGTGCTCACCCCGATGCTGAACGAGTTCGGCAAGCTGATCGGCGACTTCACCATTGCCAAGACGGGCGACGAGAAGTTCATGATCTGGGGTTCGTCGGCCGCCCAGAAATACCACATG
>JAEUMA010000458.1 GCA_016793565.1 Rhizobiaceae bacterium | reverse complement strand
CGCTACGCGCATTCGTCCTCCTCCGCCGGCACGGCTATGCGCGGCGCCTGCCGCCTGGAGCGGTGGACTGCTCCAGGCGTCTGTTTTCAAAGATATCCTTTCGTGCAGACTGGAATCCGCTGCGTCGGAAACCGGGCTATTTGGCGATCCACTCCTGCCAGGCTTCCTCGAGCTCCTTGCGCTGCTTGGCGAGGATGTCGACGTCCATCGAAAGCAGCGCGTTCCAGTTTTCCGGATAGGTGGCGCGTGTCTTGGGGTCGACGTCGTTCGGCAGTTCGAGCGACTTCTTGTTCGGCGGGTCGTAGTTGATCTGCTGGGACAGATCGAGCACGGCCTGCGCGGTCTCGTCGGCGAAAAAGTAATCGATGAAGGCCTTGGCAGCTTCCTTGTGCGGCGCGTCCTTGAGGATACCGAAGCCGGAAATGTCCTTGGGGAAGCCTGCCCAGACCGGAACGATCGGCTCGCCTGCCTTGCGCAACTGCGGAATGCGCCCCGCCCAGAACATCGACATCACCACCTCGCCGCTGCGCCAGTTGGTCATGGCCTGGTCGCTGGATTCCCACCAGGAGGCGATGGAGGGCTTGATCGTATCCATCTTGGCCAGCGCGCGTTTGATGTCGATCGGCCACATCTGGTCCTGGGTGACGCCGTCGGCCGCAAGCGCGATCATCATGTTGTAGACCGGCTCATTGGCGGCCATGGCGCGCGGGCCGGGGAACCTGGTCGTATCGAAGAACTCTGTCGAGTTCTTCGGCCCGCCGTCAGGAAACACCTTGGTGTTGACGCCCAGGATGTAGCCGCCCAGCACGTAGAGGAAGCCCATGCGCTGGCAGACGCCTTCCGCGCCGTTCTTCTCCAGATTCGGGATCGTCTCGCATTTTTCGCCGAGGTCGAGCAGATAGTCCTTCTGCAGGGCCATGGAGTCGGGACCGACATTGACCAGATCCCATTTCACGCTGCCGCTTTCGCTGTCGGCCTTGACCTTGGCCCACTGCTCATCGGGATTGATGGTCACCGGTATGACCTTGATGCCGGTGGCGGCGGTGAAGCCGTTGTAGAGGTGCTGGGCCAGCGCGTCCTGCAGCATGCCGCCGGCGGTGGCGACCACCACCTCGCCTTCGGCCTTGGCGGCGTCGGACGCCGTATAGGCCAGCGCCGGAAAGCGCGCCATCGCGGCGGTCGCGGCTCCTGCCGCCATCAGTTTCAGCGCCGTACGGCGGGTGTGGCGGTTCAAATCCCATCTGTTCATTGCCGAGTTCCCTTGTTCGATCGTTCTTTGGAGCTTTGATGCGACTTCCATCCGTGCGCCGGCCCACAGGCCGCGCCGGCGTCCTGCCTGGCTTTCCTTGAGATCAATTCCGGTCCTCCTCTCTGGCGTGCCCGCGCAGGGCTCACCCGTTCCGGTTGGTTCGCAACCATTGCGCTGCGCCGAACAGCGCCAGCGTGAAGAGCGTGAGTAGCGTCGCCACCACCGCCAGCACCGGCGAGACGAAGAACTGCAGGTTCTCGAACATCTTGCGGGGCAGCGTGACGTCGTTGAGATTGGCGAGAAAGAACGAGACCGTCGCGTCGTCGAACGAGGTCAGGAAGGCGAAGATCGCACCGGTGGCGAGCGCCGGTCGGATCGCCGGCAGCGTCACGTGCCAGATCGCCTGCACGCGCGATGCGCCGAGGCTTTGGGCGGCGAGTTCGGTGCTGGCGTCGAAGCGATAAAGCGCCGCCGACACGATCAGCACGACATAGGGCACCGCGAGCGCCGAATGTGCGAAGACGAAGCCCCAGAATGAGCCGCTGACGCCGATCTTCGAGAAGAACAGCAGGATGGCGATGGCATAGACGATGGTGGGGATGACCAGCGGCGCCGTGACCAGCGCATTCACCAGCGGCCCGCCGCCGCGGAGGCCGCGCACGATGGCGAGCGCGGCCATGGTGCCGACGATGGTGGTCAGCAAGGTGACCGACAGTCCGATGCGCAGGGAAAGCAGCGTCGCACGAACCCATTTCTCGTCGGTCAGGAACTCGCCGTACCAGCGCAGCGTCAGGCTTTCCGGCGGGAAGGAGAGATATTCGGTCGGGCTGAGGGAGACCGGCACGACCACGATGGTCGGCAGCGCCAGAAAGACCAGCACAAGCCCCGCGAAGAAAACGAGCAGCAGGCGCCCGAGCGAAACGCTCCGCTGCCGCGAGGGGACAGAGGCCGCCATCAACCCGCCCCCATGACGCGGTCGAGCCGCAGCACGCGGTTGAAGACGATCACCATGGCCAGCGTGACGCCCATCAGCACGCAGGCCAGCGCCGAGGCGAGCGGCCAGTCGAGGAACTTGGTCGCCTGCTGGGTGATCAGCGTCGCGATCATCATCGAGCGCGGGCCGCCGATCAGCATCGGCGTGATGAAGTAGCCCAGCGAAATGATGAAGACGAGGACGCAGCCGGCCGCCACGCCTGGCAGGCTGAGTGGCAGCGTGACATGGCGGAACACGTCGCGGGCCGAGCCGCCCAGGCTTTGGGCTGCCATGCCTAGGTCGGGCGGGATCGCGCGCAGCGACGAATAGATCGGCAGGATCATCATCGGCAGCTGAATCTGGATCATCGCCAGCCACACCGCGAACTCGGTATTGAGCAGGGTCATCGGCTGGTCGATCAGGCCGAGGTTGATGGCACTGGAATTGATGATGCCGTTGCGACCGAGAAAGACCGTCCAGACATAGGTGCGAACCAGGATGCTGATCCACAGCGGCAGCACGACGATGGCCGCCACGAAGCCGGCCCAGGCGCCGCGCAGCGTCGACATCAGGTAGGCGACCGGATAGGCGAGGAGCAGCGTTCCCGCCGTGACTATCAGGGCCGTGCGGAAGGTCCGGATGGCGATCGTGGTGTAGAATTCGCGCGCCCACAGCTGGCGGAAATTGTCGAGCGTCGGTTCAGGCTCCAGGACGCTCAGCGACAGGAAGCGCAGGATCGGCCAGAAGAAGGCGACGACCAAGAGAACGAGCAGAGGCGTCAGCAACACCAGCGTCATCGCGCGGCTGTAACGCTGCGTGGAGACGCCGAACCAGTAACGGCCGATGGGCGATGCCGCCCCGCTCATGCCGCGAACACCCGCACGCGATCCGCCGGCCATTCGAGCCCGACGGTGTCCCCGACGGTGACGCCGGCGGCATCGGCCGCGGCTATGCGTGCGGTCGCCATCGCCCCGGACGGCAGCCGGACCATGCAGACGACCGTGCCGCCGCTGTAGATCAGTTCCTCGACCAACCCGGACGGAGCGCCGTCTCGGATCGGCCCGACGCGCACCAGCTCCGGGCGAACCATCAGCTTCGCCCGCATGCCGTCCCGCCAGCCGTCGACGGCGTCCTGTCCCTCCAGCGCGACCGTGTCGGCAGAACCGGCCAGCCGAAATCGCCATGCCGCACCGTCGCGCGCCAGTTCGCCGTCGATCAGGTTGGTCTCGCCGACGAAACCGGCCACAAACAGATTGGCCGGGCGATCGTATATCTCCATCGGCGTCGCGAACTGCTGGATGCGGCCGTCGCTCATCACGGCGATGCGGTTGGCCATGGTCAGCGCCTCGCCCTGGTCGTGGGTGACGTAGACAACCGTGGCACCGAGCTTCTTCTGCAGCCGCTTGATCTCGAGCTGCATCTCCTCGCGCAGGTTCTTGTCCAACGCGCCGAGCGGCTCGTCCATCAGAAGAAGCGGTGGCTGATAGACCATTGCCCGGGCCAGCGCGACGCGCTGCTGCTGGCCGCCGGAGAGCTGGCCGATGCGACGGCCGCCGTATCCTTCGAGGCGGACCATCGCGAGCGCTGCCTCGACCTGCGCGGCGGCATCGCGCCCGCCGATCTTGCGCATCTTGAGCGGGAAGGCGATGTTTTCCGCCACGGTCATGTGCGGGAACAGCGCATAGCGCTGAAACACCATGCCGATCTCGCGCTTTCCGGCCGGCAGAGCGGTGATGTCGCGGCCGCCGACCTCGATCGTGCCGATGTCGGGCGTTTCGAAGCCGGCGATCGTCATCAGGATAGTGGTCTTGCCGCTGCCGGACGGGCCGAGGAGCGCGACGAACTCACCGGCGTTGACCTCCAGTGTGACGTCGTCCACGGCCTTCACCGCTCCATAGGCTTTCGTCAGCCCACGGACCGCGACAGGCTTGCCGTGGATGGAGACCAGTTCGCGCGCCTTCGGGTTCATGCGCCCTCCCCGCCTGCGCGCGGCACGCCGAAATGGGCTAGCGTATTGCGCACCAGGCCGGCGAAAGCCGCGTCGACAGGCAGGGCGCCCGCCGCGCCGATGCTGCCGAAGTTCACCACCGTGCCGCCCGAGGGGCGTTGCCAGTAGATCAGGTCGGCACCGTGGTTCGGATCGCCCAGCCATTCGATGTTGCGCTGGCCCGTGGCACTCGCCAGCGTCGTCACGCCCGGCAGCGGCGCCGGGCCCATCCCCGTCCTGTCGAGATTGGCGTCGAACTCGTAGCCGCTGGCGCCGCCCAAACCGTTCAGACTCCGCACACCGATGCGACCGTCCGGACCGATCTCCACCTCATCCGGCCTGTGAAACAGGAAATGATCGGGCCGAAGCACCTCGTAGGACGCGAAGGCATTCGAGGTTCCGTCGTCGATCATGCCCTTGAAGCTCATGCCGAGCACGTCCCAGGCCGGCTTGCCCAGCCGGCGATAGGAACCGCCGGGCTGGCGGTCGTGGCTGTGCCAGCTTTCGCCCCACAGGCCCGGCCCGAGCCAGCGCGGATCGTCCTCGAAGACGATCTTGCGGCACTCCATCACCGAGCGGGTTTCGTCGAACGTCACCCGGACGGAAAGCGTGTCGCCCGACAGGCCGAGCACCTTGCCGCCGCCGTCGAGGTAGTCGAGCACGCCCTGCCGCGCCTCGTCGGTCCAGTACTCGCTGTGGCCGACGATCGCCAGGGCCGCGAAGTCGTTCAGCAGACCCGGCTCCTCGGTCAGGTCGAAATCCGTGATCATCTCGTAGGGGTAGCCCTCGCTTGCGAGCCAGGCCTCCATGAAACGTTCCGTGCGCACCAGATGGGTGCTGCGCGTATGCGTCGAGCGTTTGGATTCGAACGCATAGGGCTGCGACCACGGGATCGGCAGCCGCATGCCCAGATGGAAGAACGGCCGGCCGTTGAGGTGGGCGGAATAGAGCGACGACGTCAGGCCGTAGACCGGCTGCGCCATTGGATGGCGTCGGCCATAGGCGTGCCAGGTGTTTGTCGCGCAGAGCACGGCAACGGATTTCTCGCGCCGGGGCTTGCGACGGGTCACCACGAAGGGCGTGACCACGGCATCGGCAGCCTTCTGGCCGGCGAGCCGCACGCGCACTGCATAGATGCCGGACGCGGCATCCGCCGGTAGTTCGAACCGCGCCGCCTCGGGCCAGCCTGCATCCATCAGGTCGTCGCTGCAGAAACGCAGCCCATGACCATGGTCAGGATCCTTTTCGGGGTCATATCGCAGCGGCTCGCGCCGGGCGGCGTCGAACGCGGGGCCGCCCACCATCCAGGTGCCGTGATTGACGATTGTGCCGTCGCGGCCGTTGCCGCTGTCGTCGCGGACCTGATCGCCGATTTCCTCGTCCAGCGGCCATGCCGCATGCATGGCGCCCAGGCTGAGCCTGCCCGGCGACGACCTGCCCTGGTCGGCGAACAGGCGCGCAGCGCCAGCCTCGTCCAGAACGAACCCGCCCACGAACGGTGCGCAAACGTCGCCTTCCAGGAAATCGTCGGCCGCGCCATGCTCGGCCATGGCGCCGATGCGAAGCCGGGCGGCGGCTCCGACCGCCGCGACCGGCACCGCGAGTTCGAAGGCGTCGAGTAACGCGCCGTCGAGATAGATCTTCACGGAACCGGCCGATATCGACGCCGCGATGTGCGCCCAGTTGCCCACCCGACCGACGAGGGCCGGCCGCGACATATGCAGCCATTGGTGGCGGAATGCTCCGCCGTCGCCCGCGTAGACGCCGATACGGCCGAGATGATCGACCACCAGGCCGAAACGGGCGGCATCGGGATAGTCGATGTCGGTGATCAACCCTTGCCAGGCGACCTGCGCCATATCCACGACAGGGATTTTCCAGATCCGAAGCCACAGACCCATCGACACTTCGCCGGCCGGCACGGGCGCTCCGGCGACGTGGATGTAAGAGCCCGGCGTGATCATTTGCGGCGACGCGCGACGGGCGACCGAGGTCAGCAATTCGGCTTCCTCGCGATCGGCGTCGAGCGACTGCGCCGGATCGATCACGGCGTTGCGGCCCAAACGGACCAGCTCGATCTCGTGGTCCGCCGGCGCGCTCACGTGAACCGAAACGCCGCTCCCCGCTGCCACGTCCAGGCGATCGAGATAGGCCCAGGTCCCGGGAACCGGCATGTTCCGAATCGGCTCAGGCTGAGGCGTCACATCAATCTCCGTAAACGCTTGCGTAAAACCACTGAATGAACATCTTGGCTCGGTATATGCAATAAAAGGCATTTCTCGGGAGGTGTCAAACCGAAACCGCGTGTTTGACGTGTGGTTTCCTCATGGGCGCGGAGGTTGCGCACAGCAACCGAGGGGCGACTTGCGTCGATCTTGCAAGCGGTTACGTATCCCGATATGGTCGACTTACGGACAGGAGATCGCGGATGCAGGCGGGACTAAATTTCATAGACGGACGCCCTCGAGAAAGCGGCGAGACGATCGCGGTGCGTAACCCCGCCAGCGACAAGCCGGCGGGCATGGCCGCCGCGGCTACCCGCGAGCAGGCGGAGGAGGCCGTCCGGGCGGCGGTACGGGCAGCCGGCGATTGGGGCGCGCATAATGGCCGCCCGCTTTTGATGGCCAAGGCGGCCGACGTCATCGACGAGCATCAGGAGGAACTTGCGCGCCTGCTGACGCTGGAACAGGGCAAGCCGCTGACGGAAGCGCGCGGCGAGATCGGACGCGCAAGCCTCTGGCTGAGGCACTATGCGGATGCAAGCGTCGATGCGGAACTCGTCCGCGACGACGCCGGCCGGCGCGTGGAAATCATGCGGCGACC
>JAEUMA010000433.1 GCA_016793565.1 Rhizobiaceae bacterium | reverse complement strand
GAAGGCTCAGGCCGACCCGTGCCGGCCCTCCCTTCGGGCGCGGTCGGAAAAAACCGGCGACAGGCGGACGCTTCAGGGTCCGGAGACGCCAGAGCGAGCGACGTCGGGTTGCGGCCAAGCAGGGCTCTCAGCCCTCGCGCGGGCCGCGGCCCGGCGTTGCCGAGATCGGCGGTTCCGGCCGCCCCGCGGCGCGAAGCGGCCTTGAAGCGTCCGGCCGACGGTTTACGACCGCAGCAAAGACCGAAGGGAGGGCCGACAGGGGTTGGGATTGCTGATAAGGGAAGCCGCAGGAAAGGCCACGCATGACCGTTCGCTTCACCTCCCGCGTCCGGTCCGTCCGGCCGCACGGCACACATGAAATCGTTCTCGTCGCAGCCGCACGCCGAGATCAGCCTGATCGCCGAACTGCAGCGATCGCCAACCGCGCGGGGATACGCAACGATCGGATGAACCTTATCGAACCGGACGCTGAGGGAGAGGTGCGCCAGGGTGATCCATCACCGCGGGAGAAGCCGACGCCGTCGGTCGCCCGTCGGCAAGGACCGTCACGCGGTCTCGGTCGCCCGCTGCGCGACCAGCGGCCACCACTGCGCGACGATCTCCTCGATCTCGGCGCGATAGGCTGTGGGGTACTCCGCGTTCGACCTGCCGGCGATCCAGCCGAACACCAGCGCATGTCAGCGGCGATGGCGCGTCGACCGCGAAGAGGTCGGCAACATCGAAGCCGCCGAGACTGCCGGCGTTCGACCAGGCAAGGACGAAATCTGCGACCCATTGCGACTGGCCGTATCGCTTCGCGTCAGCGGGCGCTAGCGTTCATAGCACGAAGGCGTGGCCATTGAGCGAGGCTGGCACCGCTCAGCGCGACGCCGCCCGCACCTCGTCGGCGACGATGACGGCCGCGAACGCATTTTGCGCGCGCGGAAGTTATCGCTCAAAGCATGGTGCGGCGGCATGTATGACCATCACGTCGGCGCTTGCGCGTCAGGCATAAACGCCCGATCGCACTGCCTCCAAATATTCGAGCACCTTCTCTGCGTCGCCCTGTCGAACCAGGTCTTGAGCAGTCTTTCCGCCCCAGCCCGGAATCGGCTGGTGTTTGAACCAGATGGCCGCGCGCGCCTCGTCGCCCGACATCTCCGACGCCGAGGCCAAGATTCGCACGACGGGGCTCAAAGCGGCATCAACGCGGCGCGCGCTCGCCTTGCCCGTCAGCGTATTCCGCGACACGCGAGCGAGCTTCGCCAGCTCCGTCAGCGTCACTCCAAGGCGCTCCGCGATCAACTGCGGCGAAAGAAAGGGGGTTTCGCCGTCTCCGAACTGGGTCGCTGCAGTCACGAATGCCGGGTTTTCCACGTCTCGCTCCGAGCGAAGAATTAGTGTGATGCCATCAATCGATCGCTCGATACTAGCCCGATTTCGGCTAGGCTCAATGATTGGAGATGCGCTCCGAATTCTGGAACGCCTCTGTCACGGAATCCGGGCATGCGACAGGTGGTTTCGACCGTGAAGAAGGCGTGGCGGCTCGTCTTCATGTCGATTGGGGTGACGCACCATCAGCTCAGGCCGCGGCGGCATAGGTGCGACTGCGTTTGGCCCTGAGCAGCTCGATCGCGGCATCCTGTCGGGCGAGCTTTCGTGAGAGGGCATCGATCTCCGGCTGGCGTTCGGCCGTGAGGGCGGCAAGGTTCGAACGATAGCGTTCGAGGAAGGCACTTGGGTCAGGAGGTTTGCCGCGCCGGTAGGCGATGCGCTTGGGCGACAGCTGCGGGATCAGCGCCGTCATCTTGCGGATGATCTGGCGGTTGATGAGGTCGAGCTGTCGCTGTGTTTGCCGCCGCGCATCCTCCATCCGGGACAGCTGGTCCGTGCGGCCGGGCAATAGGGTCATGGAGATTTCCTCCCCTGCCAGCCAATGAAACTCGATGGGCCGCCATAGACCTGGTGCCGGGCCTCGTCGATGACAAAGCCGAAGCGGCCGATCTCGTATTCATCCGAGGGAACCAGGAACCGGCGTTCCTCGGTGCCCGG
>JAEUMA010000408.1 GCA_016793565.1 Rhizobiaceae bacterium | reverse complement strand
GAGCCGAGGTCGGCTTCCGAGTTGAAGCTGGCGATCGTGGTCGGTCCCCAGCCCCGCTCGCCGCCGATGCGGTCGTGCATCTTCTTGTAGCTCGGCCACAGTTCCTCGCGCGCCTGCGCATCCGTCTCGGCGATATGGCCGGGCGAGTGTACGCCGATCGGCAGCGTAGCCGCGCCGACCTTCTCCAGAACCTGATGGTAGAGGTTCACGTAAGGCTTAAAGCGCTTGGGATCGCCGCCGATGATGGCGAGCATCAGCGGGAACTGGTAGCTGCCGGCGCGCACCACGGATTCCGGGCTGCCGCCGACGCCGATCCAGACCTTGAGCGGTCCTTTCTCCAGCGGCGGGTAGACGCGCTGGTCCTTGAGCGGAGGCCGGGTCGAGCCCTGCCAGGTCACCGGTTCCTGCTTGATCAGGGCCGCGAACAGGTCGAGCTTTTCCGTGAACAGCGTTTCGTAGTCGCCGAGCTTGAAGCCGAACAGCGGAAAGGACTCCGTGAAGGAGCCGCGGCCGAGAATGACTTCGGCGCGCCCGTTGGACAGCGCATCGACCGTCGAGAACCTCTGGAACACGCGAATCGGATCGTCCGAACTCAGCACCGTCACCGCCGAGCCGAGCCGGATGCGCTCAGTCTGTCCGGCGATGCCGGCCAGCACGATCTCGGGCGCGGAGATCGCGAAGTCGTCGCGATGATGTTCGCCGACTCCGATGAAGTCCACGCCGACGCTGTCGGCCAGCACGGCTTCCTCCACGACGTTGCGGATCACCTGTGCCTGCGGCAGCATCGCGCCGCCGGCACCGACGGTGACGTCGCCAAATGTGTCAAGTCCGAGTTCGATCGTGCCCGCCATGGTCGGCATCCTGAAAATTTCGAGGAATCTTGCGCGACACATAGTCGGCGGCCGCAACGCATTCAAACCGTGGGCGCTGCACGCACTGTCTACCGATTGAAATCGCCGGCCGGCGCGCGCATCTACGGGGCATGGCGCAAAAGCACAGCCATCCTCATGCACCTGCGGCCGGCCGGAATTGGGCGGGGCCATGGTCCCGCACGCCGGGACGCTTGTTGGGCACCGGCCTCGTGCGTCTCTACCAGCTCACTTTGTCGGGTTTCCTGGGCAATTCCTGCCGGCATTTCCCGACCTGCTCCGAATATACCTACGAGGCGATCGCCCGGCACGGGCTTTGGGCGGGCGGGTGGATGGGCCTGTTCCGCGTCGCCCGCTGCGGGCCGGGCGGCACGCACGGCATCGACAACGTGCCGGAGAGATTGTCGGGCCGCCACGTCTGGTTCATGCCTTGGAGATTTTGGTGGGTGGGACGGCCGTCCGAGTGAACTGGAGTTGGACGACGTCCCCCTGGCACACGTGCCTTCGCCGTAGGTGACATTGCTGGCCATTGTGCTTTACGCCGCCGCGATCCCTCACTAAAAGACCGCTCGCCCGGCGACCCGCCGGCGAAACAACCACCCGCGCTCGTTTGCGGGACTGGATAGGAGATGAGCATGCCCCAGGTTTCCCTGACCTTCCCCGACGGCTCCGTCCGCGAATACGACGCAGCCCTGACCGGCGCCCAGCTCGCCGAGTCCATTTCCAAGTCCCTCGCCAAGAAGGCGGTCGCCTACGCGCTCGACGGGACCGTGCGCGACCTCTCCGACCCGCTGCAGAAATCCGGTAAGGTCGAGATCGTCACGCGTGATGATCCGCGCGCGCTCGAACTGATCCGCCACGACACCGCGCATGTGCTGGCCGAGGCCGTACAGGAACTGTGGCCGGGCACACAGGTGACCATCGGCCCCGTGATCGAGAACGGCTTCTACTACGATTTTGCGCGCAACGAGCCTTTCACGCCGGAGGACTTTCCGGTCATCGAGAAGAAGATGCGCGAGATCGTCCAGCGCAACCGGCCATTCACCAAGGAGGTCTGGGACCGGGCGCGTGCGCAAAACGTGTTTCGAGATAAGGGCGAGGCCTACAAGGTCGAGCTGATCGACGCTATTCCGGACGACCAGGACCTCAAGATCTATTACCAGGGCGACTGGTTCGATCTCTGCCGCGGCCCGCACATGGCCTCGACCGGCCAGATCGGCAACGCCTTCAAACTGATGAAGGTGGCAGGCGCCTATTGGCGCGGCGACAGCAACAATCCGATGCTGACGCGCATATACGGCACGGCCTGGGCCGACCAGGCGCAGCTCGACGCCTATCTCCACATGCTGGAGGAGGCCGAGAAGCGCGACCATCGCCGCCTGGGTCGCGAGATGGACCTGTTCCATTTCCAGGAAGAGGGTCCTGGCGTCGTCTTCTGGCATGCCAAGGGCTGGAGGATGTTCCAGAACCTGGTCGCCTACATGCGCCGCCGGCTGGGCGACGACTATCAGGAGGTCAACGCGCCGCAGGTGCTCGACAAGAGCCTGTGGGAGACTTCCGGGCATTGGGGCTGGTATCAGGAGAACATGTTCGCCGTGAAGTCGGCACATGCCTTCACGCATCCCGAGGATCCGGATGCCGACCAGCGCATTTTCGCATTGAAGCCGATGAACTGCCCCGGCCATGTGCAGATCTTTAAGCACGGTCTGAAATCCTACCGCGACCTGCCGATCAGGCTGGCGGAGTTCGGCAACGTGCACCGCTACGAGGCTTCCGGCGCCCTGCATGGGCTGATGCGCGTGCGCGGCTTCACGCAGGACGACGCACACATCTTTTGCACCGAGGATCAGCTCGAGGCGGAGATCCTGAAGATCAACGACCTGATGATGTCGGTCTACAAGGACTTCGGCTTCGACGAGGTGGTGGTAAAGCTCGCCACGAGGCCTGAGAAGCGGGTCGGCACGGACGCGATGTGGGACCACGCGGAAGACATTCTTCGCCGGGCGCTTGCCCGTATGGCGCGCGAGGACAACCGCATCAAGACCGGTATCAACGAGGGCGAGGGGACTTTCTACGGCCCCAAGTTCGAATACACGCTGAAGGACGCCATCGGCCGCGACTGGCAGTGCGGCACGACGCAGGTCGACTTCAACCTGCCCGAGCGGTTCGGCGCCTTCTACATCGACAGAGATTCGGAGAAGAAGCAGCCGGTCATGGTCCACCGGGCGATCGTCGGTTCGCTGGAACGCTTCCTCGGGATCATGATCGAAACTCATGCTGGCCACTTCCCATTGTGGATGGCGCCGTTGCAGGTGGTGGTGGCGACGATAACCTCCGACGCCGACGACTATGCCGGCCAGGTCGTCCGCAAGCTGAAGGCCGCCGGGCTGGCCGCGGAAGCTGACACGCGTAACGAGAAGATCAACTACAAGGTCCGCGAGCACAGCCTCGCCAAGGTGCCGGTGATTCTGGTCTGCGGCCGCCGCGAGGCGGAAGAGGGAACAGTCAATATGCGCCGGCTGGGTTCGCAGGAGCAGCGCTCGCTATCGCTCGCCGAAGCGCTGTCGCTACTGTCGGACGAAGCCCTGCCGCCGGATGTGCGGCGCGCAAGGGAAGAAGCGGCTTAGGCGGTCCACACTCCGGCACGGACGTCGCCAAATCGTCACGGCGCCTTCATGTCGGTGTCACGGGAGACGGCTAGCAATGGCCATGCCGTCTCCCGCTTCGCGCCACCGCCGGTTCCCTGAACTCTCCTATGCCAGCCCGCGGCACCCCAGGCTTAAGCGCTGGTTCATCCAGTCGGTCGAGGGGTTCTCCGGCCGCGACCGCTTTGCCGATCTCTACGACCTCTGGCGGCGCGAGATCGCACCGACCGGCGACCGCGTGTTCGGGCGGATGCTGGCGCTGGTCGACATTACGCTTCGCATCTCCGGCAACTGGCCGGTGCTCAAGCTGCCCGACGACCCGCTCGTCATCGTCGCCAATCACCCGTTCGGGATCGGCGATGGCATCGCCGTGCTGTCGCTGGCCGAAGCACTTGGCCGTCCATTCCGTGTCCTGATCCACAAGGATCTGCTGAAGATACCGGAGATGGCTCCCTATGCGCTGCCGATCAGCTTCGAGGACACAAAAGAAGCGATGAAGGCCAACATGGCCGTCCGCAACGAGGCACTGGCTCTGCTTAAGGCTGGTGTCACCATAGTCGTCTTTCCGGCCGGCGGGGTCGCCACCGCGCCTAGCGGCTTCGGCCGGGCCGAGGATCTGCCATGGAAAGTCTTCCCGGCGAGACTGGTTCAGGAGGCGAAGGCCAGCGTCATTCCGGTCTTCTTTTCCGGCCAGAACGGGCGTCTGTTCCACCTCGTGAGCAAGCCCATGGCGCTGGCCGAGCGCGAGGGCAGGCTGGCGCGTGCGCTCGGTCGCCTGTCCCTGACCATGCGCCTGTCGCTGCTGATCCGCGAATTCGCGCGCCTTTCGGGCCGTACGTTGGACGTGCGGGTAGGCGACGCCATTGAATGGTGCGACTTGGCCGAAATCCGCGAGAGAAAGGCCTTGATCGGCCATCTCAACCGGAGCGTCTTCGAGCTTGCTGGAGCAAAGCCGAAGCGTCGCCGGCTGCCGCTTTCCGGCCTTTCCCGCCCGAAGCATCGCGCGCCGGCCTGACTGGGCCGTTTAGCAGGCCGCCCTTAGTCGGTGATCTCGTCGGCCGGCTGAGCGTTGGCCTCGTTGGCGATCACCTCGACCTCCTGGTTGCGCCCGCCCACCACCGTAAACTCCCGCTGGTAGATGCGGTCGCGATTCTTGGCAATGATCGTATAGTCGCCCTCGGCCAGGACCATGGAAGCAAAGGCGCCGACACTCTCGCGTACGGGGTCGCCCGAATCGCTGAGGATCGACCAGGACGTATCGGCGATCGCCTCGCCGCCTTCCTCGCGAACGAGCTTCAGGGTCAGTTCGGCAGCCTTGTGCTCGACCGTGGCTTCTGTGAGCTTGCCCGCCTCGACCCGGATGTCCGAGCGTATCACAGCATTGACCGTGCCGTAGGTCGAGACCACGTGGTAGGTACCGGAACTCAGCCGCACCACGGTATTGGGCGCCACGTCCGGAATCACCAGCGCGCGGTCGCCGTTAGGGCCTTCGTCGGCATCGTAGATCGAGAAGCGCAGCTTCGACGGCGGAATGCGCACGCCGCCTGCCAGAATGGCGTCGAGCTTAAGGCCACCGGCATTGAGCACCAGCGTTTCCTTTTGAGGCTCCTTGCCGACGGTGATTCGTTTGGTCGCCCCGGCACGGCCGTAGGCGGCATGGACGAGATAGCCGCCGGGCCTCAGCGTCAGGTGGGCGGTTCCGCCCTGCGCCGACGCCACCAGTGGCAGCTTGCCGTCCGCGTCGGCGTCGGGCGAAAAGATGCGCCAGACCAGTCCGCGGGTGACCTCGGGACCCTCGTTCGTCAGCCGCCCGACGAGGGTGACTTCACCGCCCTCGCTGGCCGTCAGCCGGCCTTCGGGCTTGGAAGGGGCGAAGCTCGAAAGCCCGGGGACCTCGTCGCCCGGCTTCTGCGCAGCCGGAGCGTCCTGCGCGACGGCCGGGCCGCCTGCAAGCAAGCCAGTCGCCAGCAACGCCAGAATGGTCGATTTGATCGCCCCGCCCCGAAACATGGCTTGCTTTGAACCTGAGTGCGGTGGCATTTTCAAGGCCAATCCTGTTGCGCACGCTCCGGACGCCGCAAGGCAGTCGGCAAGATGCGCCTTTCCCGCAATGGCACGAGAAGGGTTCCCCCATGGCGACCTCCGTCATCGATTTCCTGCTGAGCAGAAGCTCGCCGCCGATCGCGGAACTGAAGGAACCGGCTCCCTCCGCCGCTGAGCTCGACACGATGATTCGCGTCGCGTCGCGCGTGCCCGACCATGGCCGCCTGACGCCCTGGCGATTCATTCTCTATCGCGGCGACGCGCGGGTCGAGATCGGCAAGCGGTTGGCGGAGATCGCCGAGAGGCGGGAGGGGCCGCTGCCGGAAGGCCGCCGCCAGCAGGAACTCACGCGCTTCTCGCGCGCGCCGCTGGTCGTCGGCGTCGTCTGCAGCCCGAAGGCCAATCCGAAGATCCCGGAGTGGGAGATGTTCCTTTCCGGCGGCGCGGCGGCGATGAACCTGCTGCTCGCGGCTACGGCGCTGGGCTACGGCGCCAACTGGATCAGTAACTGGTATTCCGACGTTCCCGAGGCACGCGCCATGCTCGGTCTGGCCCCGCAGGAACGCGTCGTCGGCTTTGTCCATATCGGAACCTTCTCCGGTGAGGCGCAGGACCGGCCGCGGCCGGAGCCGGCCGCCGTCGCCTCCAATTATGCCGGTCCCTGGCAGGAGGGTTGATGTTCTACGAAACCGCCAAGGGGCACGGCCTGCCGCACGACCCGCTCAAGGCCATCGTCGCACCGCGTCCGATCGGGTGGATCTCGACGCAAAGCAGGGACGGGTCCGTAAACCTCGCACCCTATTCGTTCTTCAACGCGATCTCGACGCATCCGCCGCTGGTCTTCTTTTCGTCGGAAGGACACAAGGACAGCCCGGTCTTTGCTGAGGAAACCGGTGCCTTCGTCGCCAATCTCGTCGGCCGCGACCTGGCGGAGAAGATGAACGCCACTTCCATCGACGCTCCGCGCGGAACCAGCGAGTTCGAGCTGGCAGGCCTCACGCCGGCGCCGTCCGTGCTGGTGTCGCCGCCCCGCGTCGCGGAAGCGGCCGCTGCGCTGGAGTGCCGGGTCACCGAGGTTCTGCGGCCCAAGGCGCTCGACGGTAGCCAGGCCGGTTCGATCGTCGTGATCGGGCAGGTGGTTGGCGTGCACATTGCCGACGAGATGCTCACCGACGGCCTGTTCGACATCGTCAAGGCAAAGACGATCGGACGTCTCGGCTATATGGACTACGCCAGCGTGGATGCCGTCTTCTCCATGCGGCGCCCGCGATGGTCGGCCAAGAAATAGCGGGCACCCGCTCATCCGGCCTTGCCTGCCCGCGCCAGGAGCCGCTGCGCCCGCCGCAGATGCGGCCGATCGAACATCCTGCCGTCGAGATTGATGACGCCGGCATTGCCGGCGGCGGTAAAGGCGTCGACGACGCTGCGCGCCTCCTGGACCGCTTCCGCGGAGGGAGTGAAGGCTGCGTTGATGACCGGCACCTGATCCGGATGGATCGCCATCTTGGCGACGAAGCCGTCGCGCTCGGCGTCCCGACATTCGGCCGCGAAGCCGGCAGCGTCACGAAAATTCGGGTAGACCGTGTCTATCGCCGCCGTATCGGCGGCGGACGCGCCGAGCAGCGTGAGCGCCCGCGCCAGGCGAAACACGTCGGTGAAGAGCCCGCTGTCGTCGCGCGTGCTGCGTGCGCCGATCGCGGCCGACAGGTCTTCGGCACCCCATGTCAGTCCGGCCAGCCGCGTGCTCGAACCCGCATAGGTCCCGGCGGAGAAGACACCGACGCCGGTCTCGGTGATGATCGGGATGATCGCGGTGGCGCAATCGGGCCGGCCGGCGATGGCCTCCTGAACCCGCAGCATCGCCGACAGGCGTTCCACATCTGCGCCGCCGCCAGCCTTCGGCAGCATCACCCCGGCCGGTGCTGCCGGCAGCATTGCACCGAGATCGGCCTCGCTCATCCCGCTGGCGAGCTCGTTGATGCGCACGTAGACCTTTGGGCCGGGCACAGTTCCGCGCGCGAGTAAAAATTCGCCCGCGATCTGCCGCGCCCGCGCCTTGCCGTCGAGCGCGACGGAATCCTCCAGGTCGACGATCACGACGTCGGCGGCCGATGAAAAGGCCTTTTCCAGCTTGCGCTCGGAATCGCCTGGTACGAACAGCAGCGAGCGCATCGTTCAGGCGGCCTTCTTCTGCAGCATGGTCTGGCGCACGCAGCACGCCACCAGCGCGCCGTGCTGGTTGAAGGCGCAATGCTCGAACTCCACGATGCCGCGGTCCGGCTTGGACTTCGATGCGCGCACCGAAAGCACCTTCGATTCCACGCGGATCGTGTCGCCGTGAAAGACCGGGGCGGGGAAGGTGATGTCCGTCATACCGAGATTGGCGACGATGGTGCCGAGCGTCGTGTCGTGCACGGATATGCCGATCATCAGGCTGAGCGTGAACAGCGAGTTGACCAGCGGCTTGCCCCATTCGGACCTGGCGGCATAGTCGAAGTCGATATGCATGGGCTGCGGGTTCATCGTCATCGCCGAGAACAGCACATTGTCGCCCTCGGTCGCCGTCTTGGTGATCGGATGGCGGATCACCTGACCGACCTCGAATTCCTCCAGATAC
>JAEUMA010000394.1 GCA_016793565.1 Rhizobiaceae bacterium | reverse complement strand
GGCGACGACGCGGCTGGTGACGCTGGTCTTCCTCTTTTCCGGCATGTGCTGCGCGCTGGGTGGGGCCCTGTTCGCCTATTCGACCACCGCGGCGAAGTACGATCTCGGCCTCGATCCGTTCATCTTCGCGGTCACGGCCATCCTTGTCGGCGGCGTCAGCGTGGACGGCGGTCGCGGCAACGCTTTCGGCATCCTCATCGGCGTGCTCGCCATGAGCCTGCTCGATACGGTCTTCCTGCAACTTGCGCTGCCGACCTACATGGTCGACCTGGCGCGGGCGGCCGTGCTGCTGCTGGTCGTAATGATCGAAGCGCCCGACCTCGCCCGCATGGTCGCGGCTTGGCGCAACCGCCGGGCGTCGGCCCTGCGGTAGCGTTCCCGCCAGCCCCCTGCCCGTAAAGCACTCATGTGCTAAGAGGCAGGTATCCGGCCTGCGCGCCGGGCATAGGGCGGGTTGAAGCATGTTCCGGTTTTTCAGATCTGCCGGCTGGGCGACCACGAAATACATGATGGTCACCATCGCGACCATTGTCATCACGCTTCTGGGCGCGCGGGCCTATACGGCGATGCAGGGACCGCCGCTGCGGGCCTGGCACACATTCGTGCCCAACGAACTCGATGCCGGCGATCTCGCCACCGCGAGCTGGGCGGACTACATGGCCGCCGAGGATCGCATCTTCCGGTCCGTCGAAACCGAGGTGGTGGCAAAGATCGAGCCGGAGGACGAGTTTCCGGCCGACCGCTACTACGCCAAGAGCCCGCTCCACCCGGCGGGATTCACCACCGACTGGAACCGGTCGTTCATTCTCATGCCCGAGGGCGAGCCTCGCGGCGCGGTTGTCCTGCTGCACGGGCTGACGGATTCTCCCTATAGCCTGCGTCACGTCGCACGCCTTTACGCGGACAAGGGCTTCGTCGCGCTCGCGATACGGATTCCGGGGCACGGGACGGTGCCTGGCGGCCTCACCACGGTGACATGGGAGGACTGGCTAGCCGCGACCAAGCTCGCTGCCCGCGAGGCTGTCTCCCGCGCGGGCGCGGGCAAGCCGTTCCACATCGTCGGCTATTCGAACGGCGGCGCATTGGCTGTGAAGTACGTGCTCGACGCGCTTCACGACGATAAGCTCGCCATGCCGGACCAGGTCGTGCTGTTTTCGCCCATGATCGGCGTCACGGCGTTCGCCCGCTTCGCCGGTCTCGCTGCGCTGCCAAGCTATTTCTTTCCGGCCTTCGTCAACACGTCCTGGCTCGGCATCGTGCCGGAATACAATCCGTTCAAGTACAATTCCTTCCCGGTCAACGCGGCGCGCCAGTCCTATCTGCTGACAGCGGCGCTGCGCAGCGAGATCGACCGGGCCGCGGAAGCCGGCAAGCTGGGCAGGATGCCGCCGATCCTGACCTTCCAGTCGCTGGTCGACCACACGATCAACGTGCGGGCGCTCGTCGACACGCTCTACGACAAGCTGCCGGCCAACGGCAGCGAACTGGTGCTCTTCGACGTCAACAGGACAAAGAACTTCGACTTGCTCATCCGCTCGGCGGCCGAGACACTATTGCCGGCGCTGCTGCCACCGCGGAAGCGCGATTTTTCGCTCTCCGTCATCAGCAATGCCGGCTCGCCCGACGGCGGCGTCATGGAAAGGCTTACCCAGGCCGGCAGCATCGAAGAATCGAGCCGGCCGCTCGGAGTGAAGTATCCGCGGGACGTGTTCTCCCTTTCGCATATCGCCATGCCGTTTCCGCCCGACGATGCGCTCTACGGAGGCCAGCCGGCGCCGAGGCCGACGCCGGAGTTCGGCATCAGCCTCGGCACAGTCGACATTCATGGCGAGATCGGCGTGCTGGTAGTTACGCTCGATAACGCGATGCGCATGTCATACAATCCGTTCTTCAGCTACGTGACCGAGCAGATTGAACGCGTCATTCCGGCGGCGGGGACCGGCGCTGCCTCGGGCGGCTGAGCCGCCTGTCCTTCATTTCGTGCGCATGCAAAACCGCTTCGCACTTGCCTCGAAATTGCATTAGGTATCGGCGCAGAGGAGAATCCCATGTCCTTTCTGAAGAAGCTGTTCGGCGGCGGTGGATCGAGCGAGGCTGCCGGCGAAGCCGAGGCCAAGCCGCTCAAGGAAATCGAGTACAAGGGCTTTGTGGTTCGCGCCACGCCCTACAAGGCCGAGGGCCAGTTCCAGACCTGCGGCGTCATCTCGAAAGATGTCGGCGGGGTGGCGAAGGAGCACCGCTTCATCCGCGCGGACCGCTTTGCTTCCGTCGACGACGCGGTCGACGTGTCGATCCGCAAGGGTCAGCAGATGATCGACGAACAGGGCGAGCGCCTGTTCGGCTGAAACCGGCGCCGGCCGCGCGGGCCGGCGCCTGCTTTACAATGGAATGCCGGCCGCCTCAGTGCCGGACCATGCCGGCGTCGACGTTGATCGTCTGGCCGGTGATCCAGCGGGCGTCGTCCGAAGCCAGGAACGCCACCACGTCGGCGATATGCTCCGGCTGGCCCTTACCTGGCATCGCCTGCAGCATCTCCACGAAGCCGAACGCCTCGTTGTGCGGGCTGACCTTGACGCCGTCGCTCTCGACCAGTCCGGGCGTCAGCGCGTTGACGGTGATGCCGTACTTGCCGAGTTCCGTCGCCAACGCGCGGGTCAGGCCGATCACGCCGCCCTTGGCCGCCACATAGGCCGCCATGTTGGGCGTGCCGGCGAAGAAGGTGTTGGACGAGATCGAGATCACCCGGCCCTGCTTCTTCTGCTGGCGCATCATATCTGTCGCGGCCCGCGTGACGAGGAAAGTTCCTGTCAGGTTGACGTCGATGATGCGCTGCCAATGCGCGAGATCGACCTCGTCCCACGGGATGAAGGGCACGATGCTGGCATTGTTGACCACAATGTCGATGCCGCCGGCCTTCGCGGCTATGCCTTCGAACAGCGACTTCACCGCCACCGGATCGGAAATGTCGGCGGCGATGGCCACGCCGCCGATGGCGGTCGCCAGTTCCTTGCCGCCCTCGGCATTGATGTCGCTCACCACGACCTTGGCGCCGTCGGCGGCCAGCCGCGTCGCGATCGCCTTGCCGATGCCCTGCGCTGCGCCGGTAACCAGCGCCGTCCTGCCCGATAGCCTGCCCGTCATCGTTCTTACCCCTTGTTCTGATCGAAACTCATGCGTCGGCGTCGATGACGGCCAGCGCCGCGTCGATGCCCTTGCCGACCGGCACCTTGTGGCCGAGTGCGCCCAACGCCCCGCCATAGGCGGTCAGCGCCGCGACGGCGTAGATGGGTTGCGCCGTGGGGCCCATGTGGCCGATGCGCGTCAGCTTGCCGAGCGTCTCGCCTCTCCCTGACGAGAAGACAACGCCGTAGCGGTGGCGAGCTTCCTCCCGCAGGCGCTTCTCATCCACGCCGGCCGGAGTGCGAACCGCCGTCGTGGTGGGTGAGGCGATCGCCTCGCTCGCCGCCCACAGGCTTAGGCCCATGGCGCGGAGACCCTCGCGGGTCGCTTTTGCCGTCAGCGCGTGGCGCGCCCAGACATTTTCGGGCCCTTCGGCGAGATAGAGATCGAGCGCGGCATCGAGGCCGTTCATCTCGGCCACCGACGGCGTGAACGGGAACGGTCGCTCGCTCGACCAGGCGTGTTCCCAGTCGAGGATAGACAGCATCGATGCTGTCGGCGCTGCCGGGTTCGCCTTCATCTTGTCCCAGGCCCGGTCGCTGACGCCCAGCATGGTGAGTGCGGGCGGCGCGCCCAGACATTTGCCCGCGCCGGTCACATAGATGTCGGCGTGGCAGTCATCCGGATGCGTGTTCATGCCGGCGAAGGAGGAGACCGCGTCGACAATCAGGTAGCCTCCATGCGCCGACACCAGTGCACCGATCTCGTTGATCGGATTGATGGTGCCCGACGGGGTGTCGTGGTGGCAGACCGAGACGATCGCGATCTCGGGGTGCTTCTTCAGCATGTCGGCGACGGACTTCGGATCGATCGCCTCGTTGTAGGGCACTTCGATTTCCAAGAGATGCGGCGAGTAGCGCTTGGCCCAATAGCCGAACCCTTTGCCATAGACGCCCGAGGCGAGGTTGAGGACCACATCCTTCGGGGTGATCAGCGAGGCTGCCGCCGCCTCCAGCCCGAGCACCGGCTCGCCGTGCAGCACCACGGGCGGCGCGGAAAGCCGCATCGCCTTCTGGGCCTTGACGACGACCTTTTCGTAGAACGCCAGGAAGGCGGGGTCGTAGTCGTAGAGCACCGTCCGGCTGAGCGCCCGAAGCACCTCCGAATAGGCGTTCACCGGCCCCGACGTCAGCGTGATGACCGGTTCGGCATTGTTCGCGTAGCGCATGATCTCGTTCCCGTTTGGCTTAGCCGTAGAACTGCGTTCCGGTGCGGTAGGTCTTGAAGTTCTCCATGTCGTGCGAGAACATCAGCTCGGCTTCATGGTCTTCGGCGAGCTTCTTCACGCGGCGCATGGATTCGACGCCCTTGACCGGGTCGATGTGGAAGGAGGCCTGGCACAGCGTCTCGAGGCTCTTCTGCGTATAGGCGGCGTCGATGGTGAACAGGATCGGCTTGCGCTTGCCGAACTCGACCAGCAGGCTGTAGTGGCCGATCGAATGGCCCGGCGTGGAGATGAGCTTGACGCCCTTGGCGAGTTCGATGTCGCCATCGATACCCTCGAAGGTCGTGTTCGCCTTGGTCTGGCCATTCTGGATCTGCGCCGCCTGGCCACGCGACTCCGCCGCTTCTACCGAAAAGGTGAGGTCGGAATAGCCGAGATGCTCGAAGGGCTGGCAGTTGGCCGCCTGCTGCACCTCTAGCCGGTGGCAGATTTTTTTGGCGTGCGGGAAATACTTGTTGCCGCCGCAATGGTCGAAGTGGAAGTGGGAGTTGACAACCACGCCGATGTCCTTCGGCTCGAGCCCCAGCAGCGCCAGCGCCCCGGGAATGGTCTGGTCCTTGCTCTGCATCGGCTTTTCGAACGGCAGGACCTTCATGACGTGGTCGTAGTCGTAGCCTGTGTCGATCAGGAAGCGGCCCTCGGCGTGCTCCACCAGGATCGAGTACACGGGAAAGCGCACCTCGCCCCCCGGGCCGCGGTTCCAGTAGACGTGATAGCCGTCGAGCACCAGCGAACCGCCGTCGAGCAGGTAGACCTTCGTGTCCGTCATCGTCTTCTCCTCTTTCCCCCGCCGGTCTTCCGGCTTGCGATCGAATTCAGCGCGCACCGCGCTCGTATGGAATGCCCAGCGCCGCCGGCAGGCTGGAGCGCCGGCCGAAGATCACCAGCATGGCCAGAACCGCGAGGTACGGTATCATCTGGATGACGTCGGTCGGGATGTTGATGCCGGCCACCTGCATGGCCGTGGTCAGCGACAGGCACATGCCGAACAGCAGCGCGCCGTAGAGCACCCAGCTCGGCCGGCCGCGCGCCAGCATGGCGAGCACGATCCCCAGGAAACCTGCACCGTTGGTGATGAACGGCACGAAGATGCCGGCACCGACATTGGCGAGGTATGCGCCGCCGATGCCGGCCAGCGCGCCGGTGGTCAGCACGGCCACGGTTCTCGTGCGCAGCACGTCGACGCCGGCCACGTCGAGCGCGGCCGGCTTGTCGCCTGCCGCCTGCAGGTTCAGGCCGAGCTGCGTGCGGCGATAGACATAGGCCATGACGAAGACCAGCAGCACCGCGAGATAGACCAGCAGATGGTGCCGGAAGAACGCCGGCCCGACGATCGGAATGCCGGAAAGCAGGGGAATGGCGGTGATGTCGGCGGCGGGCAGCCGCGGATACGTGCGAGAGAACTGGAAATGGTGCAGCAGCGCCGTCAGCCCTTCCAGACCGAGCGTCAGGCCGATACCGATGACGATCTGGTTCAGCCCCAGCCGCACGCACAACAGCACCATGACGACCGCCACCGCCATGCCGCCCAGCGCGCCAGTCAGGAAACCGAACCACAGCGATTCCGAATAGAAGGCGCCGACGAACCCGACATAGGCGCCGGTGATCATCATGCCCTCGATGCCGATGTTGAGCACGCCGGCCTTCTCCGACATCTGCTCGCCAAGGCCCGCCAACAGCAGCGGCACGGCCGCGGTCACGGCCCCAAACAGCAGCGCACTGAGGAAGAGTTCGGAAAAAAGGCCTGTCATCGCGTCATGCCTTCCGCGCTTGGCCCATGCGGTGGTCGATATACTCGGCGATCGCCAGCACGATGAGCACGGTGGCGACCAGTACGAGGGTGAAGTGGTTGGGAACGCCGAGCCGGCGGGCGGCACTCTCGCCGCCGATCTCCAGCACCGACAGCAGAAATACGAAAACGATGGCAGCGAACCCATTGAGCCGGGCGAGGAACACCATCGGGATGACGACCAAGCCGTAGCCCGGATTCCAGTCGGCGCGAACATTGCCCTGCACGCCGATGATGTCGACCGCGCCGGCCATTCCCGCCAGGCCGGCCGAAAGCGCGAAAACGGCGATGGTCAGCTTCGGCACGCCGAGGCCGGCATGCACCGCGGCGCGCGGATTGGCGCCGACGATCCTGAGCTTCAGCCCGAAAGAAGTGCGCGTCATCATCAGGTGCACCGCGATGATGGCGATGAGCGCGAGGATGAGGCCGCTGCTGATCGTGGTGTCGAACAGGCGCGGCAACCGGTCTTCCACCGGCAGCGTGCGGGTCTGCGGAACCGTGGTCGTGGGGTCGAGAAACACCAGCTTGACCATGGCATTGGCGAGCGAGGTGCCAAGGAACGTCATCATCAGTGTCGTGATGATCTCGTTGACGCCCTGATAGGCCCTGAGCAACGCCGGCAGCAGCGACCAGGCCATCGCGACGAGGGTGGACAGCGCAAAGGCGACGACAATGGCGAGCCAGACGGGCAAGATGGTCGCCAGCCATGGCGCGCTGGCGGCGGCGGTCACCGCCCCGAGCAGGAACTGGCCGTCGACGCCGAGATTCCAGACGCCCGCGCGGAAGGCAATGATCAAGCCTGCGGCGAGAAACAGCAGCGGCGCCATGCGCGTCAG
>JAEUMA010000391.1 GCA_016793565.1 Rhizobiaceae bacterium | reverse complement strand
GCAATAGGCTACGCCGGAGACGGTTCGGGACCGACCGAGATCGCCGCCTATTTCGAACTGCATATCGAGCAGGGCCCGGTTCTCGAGGACGAGGGCATTGAGATCGGCGTCGTCGAAGGCGTTCAGGGCATTTCCTGGACGGAGTTGACGATCGCCGGACGTTCGGCTCATGCGGGGACAACGCCGATCCGTTTGCGGCGTGATGCGGGCCTTGCCGCGTCGCGCATTGCCGCCGGTGTCGGGGCGTTCGTGCGGGACATCGGTGGCGATCAGGTCGGCACGGTCGGTGTCCTGTCGCTGTCGCCCAACCTTGTGAACGTCGTCGCCGAATCCGCGCTGATGACGGTCGATCTGCGCAATCCCGACGAGGTCGTGCTGAAGAGCGCGGAAGCCAAGCTTGCCGCACTGGTCGCCGAAGTGGCGAGTCAGGAAGGCGTCACGGTCACGCAGCGGTCGCTGGCGCGATTTGAACCGGTCGATTTCGACGCCGGGCTTGTCTGTCTTGTCGAGGGCGCGGCGCAATCCCTGGAGTTCACGACCCGACGGATATTCTCCGGCGCCGGCCATGACGCGCAGATGATCGCGCGGTTGGCGCCGGCGGCGATGATCTTCGTGCCGAGCGTTGGCGGCGTCAGCCACAACGTAAAGGAATACACGGCCGCAGCCGATCTCGCCAAGGGTGCCAATGTGCTGCTCCAGGTCGTGCTGAGGCGGGCTCTGCCAACCAATGAAGGAGTGCATGTCTGATGGCCAGAATCGTTGCAACCGGAGCCGCACAGCTCGGTCCGATTGCCCGCGCGGAAAGCCGGGAAAGCGTCGTCGGCCGCATGATCGCCCTACTTGAGAAAGGTGCCGCCCGGGGTTGTGACCTGATCGTCTATCCTGAATTGGCGCTGACCACCTTCTTCCCGCGCTGGTATATGGAGGATCAGGCCGAAGTGGACGCCTTTTTCGAGCGCACGATGCCCAATGACGCGACCGCTCCGCTGTTCGCCCGCGCCAAGGAGCTCGGTATCGGCTTTTCCTTCGGCTACGCCGAACTGGTCCGGGAAGGCGATCGGCTGCATCACTACAACACCGCCATCGTCGTCGACAAAGAGGGGCAGATCGTTCACCGCTATCGCAAGATCCATCTCCCCGGTCACAAGGAGAACGAGCCGTGGCGGGCCTTCCAGCATCTGGAAAAGCGCTATTTTGAAGCGAGCTCCGAACCATTTTCCGCGGCGGAGGCCTTCGGCGGCCTGATCGGCCAGGCGATCTGCAATGACCGGCGCTGGCCGGAAACCTATCGCGAACTGGCCCTGCGCGGCGCCGAGATGGTGCTGATCGGTTACAATACGCCCGTGCATTATCCGCTCGCGCCCGAGCATGATCATCTGCAATGCTTCCACAATCACCTGTGCATGCAGGCCGGCGCGTATCAGAACGGCATGTGGATCGTCGGCGTGGCAAAGGCTGGCAAGGAGGAAGGGTGCGACCTGATCGGACAGAGCTGCATCATAGCGCCTACCGGCGAGATCGTCGCCATGGCGAGCACGCTCGGCGATGAATTGGTGGCGTACGAATGCGACCTGGATCGTTGTGTCGAAATCCGCGCCAACATATTCAGCTTCAAGCTTCACAGGAGGCCGGAAATCTACACCGCGATCGCCGCGGTGAACTGACTCGCGCAGTGCGCTGCCGAAGACCTCGAACCGATGATAATGCGCTGGAACGCCGCGGCCGGCGAACGCTGGAGCGGTTTGCCGGGCTCAAGGATCACCGAGCAATGCGAACTGACATGTAGGTCGCGTAAACTGATCGCCGAGTAGCTGGCGCACAGCGAATTCTCCCGCGTGCCCGATCGAGACCGCGAAGCCCGCTGCCGGTGTATGAAGCGCTGTCAACCGCCCTCCGGCTTTCCAGCGCTTTGCGCGGCATGTGGGTCGACTCCTGACCGTTCGGTCTTCGGGAGTATGTGGCCTCAAACTGCCATGCGGGTTCTGCCTCGTAAGGCAAGCCTTACCTCGTCTACTCACGACCCCAAACCTGCCAAAGAAGCATGCTTGCGCCGATACGGGCAGGAGATTCAGCTGCTTTGAGCGTCGGCTACCACTCCGAAAGCCGTGGCGGCAGCGGGTCGACGGTGAACGCCATGCGGTGGGTGAGCTTGACCAGGAGCGCCGCCTTCACGGCGACGTGCGCTGGGTCATCCCACAGGTTCCGGAGTTCCAGTGGATCCGACTTGAGGTCATAGAGTTCGCCGTGGTCATGGGCGTGATCGACCACGATCTTGTGGGTCTCGGTCCTCAGCATCGTCAGCTGGGCCGTCGGATCGTGGTGATACGGCATGGCGTTGTAGTATTCGCAGTAGATCGAATCATCCGTCTCTGCGGGCAGGCTGGTGTGGGAGAGCCAGGGCAGCGCCGAACGTCCTTGCATGCCGCCATAGGCCGGCGCGCCGGCCGCTTCCAGCAGCGTCGGCGCCAGATGGACGAGTTCGAACAGACCGTCGATGCGTCGCGGCGCGAACTTTTGCGGATAGCGGATGATCAGCGGCACGCGGATGGCGGCGTCGTAGAAATACGGGCCTTTCAGGTAGATGTTGTGGTCGCCGAGCATCTCGCCGTGGTCGGACATGTAGACGACGATGGTGTCGTCGGCGACGCCGCTTGCGTCCAGAGCCGCCAGCATGCGGCCGACTTGCAGGTCGACGTGATCGCACATCGCCCAATAGGCGGCCTTGACCATGCGATGGTCGATCTCGCGCATTTCATGACGGCCGAAGCCGCCGAGAAAGCCGCCGACCTGACCATAGGCGCCGTCCGAATCCGTCCGCTGGTAAGGCGACTTCGTCGCCAGATCGTCTTCCATCCCGGCGGGCATCGGCAGTTCGTCGAGCCGGTCGAGATAGGGCGCGAGGCACGAGGCCGGCGGATCGAACGGGTGGTGCGGCGCATAAATGTTGGCCATGTAGAACCACGGCGCCTCGGCGCCCGACCGCCGTGAGATGAACTCGCAGGCACGTGTCGCGCACCAGGCGGCTTCGGTCGCGTCCTCCGGCATCCCGTTGCGCACCCAGGGCGACAGCTCGTGCGGCGTCGTCTCGTAGCGGAGCCCCTTTTCCTGGAGGAAGCGGGTGTAGTCCGAATTGCGCCCCCAGAGGTCCGACGGCGACTGCGCCCAGTTGAACTCAGCGAAGCCGTCGTCGATGCGCGGCTCCGTGGTTCTGGCTATTTCGGGGGCGCCGGGGCCAAAATGGAACTTTCCCACCAGTCCGGCAAAATAGCCCTCATCGGCTAAAAGGCGAGAAATCGGCTTCTCGTCGGGCGGCATGATCTGGCCGTTCTGCCTGAGCCGCGTGGTCCGCGGATAGCGCCCGGTCAGGAAACTGCCCCGGCTCGGCGAGCAGATCGGGCTCTGCACGAAGGCGTTCTCGAACAACAGCCCGTTTCTCGCCAGCCCGTCAATGTTCGGCGTCGCAACGAAGCGGTTGCCATAACAGCCGAGCGTATCGGTGCGCTGCTGGTCGGAACAGATGATCAGAATGTTCGGACGGCGCGCCAAACCCGTTCTCCCTGGGCCATCGACAACAGCAATTTCACCCTTTGACAAAAAGGGCTGCCCAAGTCAAACTGTCAACAGTGAAAGCTATTACTTTCATTATTGAAAGTCAAGACATGAATAACCCACTTGTCGCTGGAAGAAGGGCACTGGCGCTGGTCGAGGCCATCGGCCGAGATCCCCAGGCAGCCACCTTCTCCGAGCTGGCCGAACGGCTGGAGCTCTCCGACGCTTCGCTGAACCGTCTTCTGAAGGTCCTGGTCGAGGAAGAGTGGTTACGCCAGGAGCGTCCCAACGGGCGCTACGTCGTCGGTCACCGCACGCTCGCGCTGGCCCATGCGCTGCGCAGCTTCGGACTGCACAGCCCGCTGGTGCAGGGCTCGGTCATGAGCCTCGCGCACGTTTCGGGCCATTCGGCCTGCGTGGCTTCGTTCCAGGGCGATTTCTTCGTCCTGGTGGCCAAGTTCGAGATGCTGAATTCCTACCATTTCATCGACGTGTTCGTGCCGAACACCGATTGGATCGAGAACGGGATGGGCCAGTTCCTTCTGGCGTTTCAGCCTGAGGCCGTGGTGACGGGCATATATGACCGCATCTTCCGTCTCGGCGTACCGGATGAGCACTGGGAGCGCTTCGCCCGCATCCGCAGCGAACGTGCCTATGTCAGCAACGAAGGATCGGTCGTGCGCGCGATGGCGGCGATCGATAATGCGTCCGACGCGCCGGTCAGCAACGTGATTGCGGTCGCGGCGCTCGATTCCGAGCACATCGACAAGGGCGCTCTTCTGCAGCAGGTGCGCACCGCCGCGTCGGAAGCGTCGCGGCGGCTCGCGGAGCAGCGCAGATCCGTTTTCGAACCCGCAACGTGACGAAACAAGGAGTGCGATCATGAGAATATTCGGCATATGCAGACTAGTCGCGGCCGCGACCTTTGCATGGGCCTCGGCGACAGCAGGCGCCAAGGCTGACGAGACCGTCCGCTACGCTACCGACGGCTATGGCATGGGCGCGCTCGCCATCGTGGCCGCGGACAAGGGCTTCCTGAAGGATGAGGGGATCACACCGATCGTCCAGACCTACTCCTACGGCGTCGATACTGTCGATGCCGTGCTCGCGGGCAACGCGGATTTCGGCGTCATCATCGACTTCCCGCTGCTGACCCGTCTGGCGGCGGGCAAGCTGATGTCGCCGGCGGTCATCGCCGAGCCTCTGCCGGGCTGGCACCGTCTTTACACCCGCTCCGACATCGATGTTCCGGCGGGCTTGAAGGATAAGAGCTTTGGCGTGGCCACAGGCACGGCGCAGGAGTTCGTCACGCGTACCTATCTGACAGACAACGGCATCGATCCGGACAAAGACGTCAAGCTGGTCGGCTTCTCCAGCCTGTTTGAAATCGTCGGCGCGATGAAGGCCGGCCGTGTCGATGCCGCCTGGATCTGGGGCGAAGGCGTGCCGACCATCGAAGCCGACAAGGGCTGGAAGTTCGTGGCCGACGACGGTGTGGTCGACCAGAGTACGAGCGCCCTGCTAGTGACGACCAAGGATTTCTATACCAATCACAAGGACACGGTTGTCCGAACGCTGCGCGCCTTCGGCAAGGCGTCGGATTATCTCGCCGCCAATCTGGACGAGGCGACCCAGCAGATCGCCACCAGCGTCGGCGGCGACGCCGCGCAGATCAAGAATGTCGTCAGCCAGCAGCGCTACGGCCTGACGTTTGGTCCGAGCGCTGTGTCGAGCCTGAAGGCGAAGTACGATTTCCTGGTCGCTGCCGGAAAGATCGAGCCCTACGATTTCAAGGCCCAGTTCGACACCTCGGCGCTCAGCGAGGCGGTTCCGGGCGTCGAGATCGATGCGCAACTGAAGTAGTCATCGGCGCGGTCCTTGTGCCGCTCCAAACATCAACGGGGAGGCTGCCATAACCATACAGATGTCGGGAGTGGCTTTCGCCTATGACGGCAGCAGGTCCGGCGTTCCCGTGCTCGAGAACGTCGACCTCACCGTCGCCGACGGCGAGTTTCTGATCCTGCTCGGGCCTAGCGGGTGCGGCAAGTCCACGCTGCTGCGCCTCATCGCCGGGTTCGACCATCCGGTCGCCGGCTCCGTTGGTGTCGGCGAGAGGCTCGTCACCGGGCCTGGCCGTGACCGTGGCATGGTGTTCCAGGACCTCGACAGCGCACTGTTCCAG
>JAEUMA010000374.1 GCA_016793565.1 Rhizobiaceae bacterium | reverse complement strand
GTTCTCGTCGGTGACGATAGCAGCGCGCGCGCCCGGCATGCGCCGGGCGATCTCCTCGCCGGCGCGCGCCACCAGCCCCGTGCCGATCAGGATGTCGTAGGCGCGCTCGCCGAGGCCGACCGGTATGACGACGGGTTCGCTCATGCGGGCCGCTCCTCCGAAACCACGGGCGCCGGGCTCAGATGGCGCGCCAGCATGTCGATGACCTCTGCCGCGATCACTTCCTTGCGCTCGTCGCGGGTCGCGACCGTGATGTCGGCCTCGGCGTAGACCGGGTAGCGGACGTCCATCAGCCGTTCCAGGATCTCGCGCGGGTCGCCCTGCTTCAGCAGCGGACGGTTCTGCTTCTTCATCACGCGCTGCAAAAGCGTATCGACATCGGCCTTCAGCCAGACCGACACGCCCTGCGCCGCGATGGCGGAACGGGTCTGCTCGTTCATGAAGGCGCCGCCGCCGGTCGAAAGCACGCGGCCGCCGTCTTCGAGAATGCGCAGGATGACGCGCTGTTCGAGGGCCCGGAACTCGCTCTCGCCATAGCGCTCGAACAGTTCGGGGATCGTCATGCGGGACGCCTGCTCGATCTCGTGGTCGCTGTCGGTGAAGGGCAGCCCCAGCGCCGTCGCCACCTTGCGGCCGATCGCCGTCTTGCCGGCTCCCATCAGGCCGACGAAAACGATCGGCCGGCGCTCCAGTCGCGCTACCAGTTCGGCCGGGTCGACGCCCGGCGAAAAGCTGACTTCAGTCTTCATTCGGCCCTCTTGGCGGTCTAACGCCATGAAAACGCCAGGGCGTCAAGCATCGCGCCCGCAGCGCGCACGCCTTGAACAGGGGCGGCAACGCCATCATAAGGATGCACGGAAACGCCGGACGGACCGCCCAGTCTTCATGCCTACGCTGTTCAGGTTTCTTGTCTTTGTCGGCATCATGGCCGGGCTCGCCTACGGTGCGATGTTCGCGCTCGTGACCTTCGTCGAGCCGAAGCAAGGCGAGATGACGGAACGCGTGCCGCCCGAAAAGCTCAACCCGAAGTGACGTGCTGACCGTGCGCAGCGGGGTCCGCATCGAGAGCTTTCTCGAAATGATGAGCGCCGAGAGGGGCGCCAGCGAGAACACGCTCGCGTCCTATCGCCGCGACCTGGAGGATGCGCAGCAAGAGCTGCCGTCGGGCCTCTTCGCCGCCGATGCGAGCGAATTGAGGGCGTATCTGGGCACTATCGCCGAACGCGGCTTCGCGCCGACGACGCAGGCGCGGCGGCTTTCCGCACTGCGGCAGTTCTACAAGTTCCTCTACGCGGAGGGTCTGCGCGCCGACGATCCGACCGGTACGCTCGACGCGCCGCGCCGCGACCGTCCGTTACCGAAGACACTGAGCGTGGCCGAGACGGGAAGGCTGCTCGATCTCGCCCGCGCGGAGGCGGCGGCCGGCCATGGGGATATGGTGGCGGCGGCGCGCCTGCATGCGCTGGTAGAGGTTCTCTACGCCACCGGCCTGCGCGTCTCCGAACTGGTCGCGCTGCCGCTGACGGTGGCGTTGCGCGACGAGCGCTATTTCACCGTCCGCGGCAAGGGCGGCAAGGAGAGGCTGGTGCCGCTGTCGCGACCTGCCGTGGAGGCGATGCGGGGCTGGCTGGAAAGGCGCGCTTCAGTCGCGGCCTGGGCCGAAAGTCCGCATCTGTTTCCCGCCGCGTCGGAGACAGGCTATCTGCCGCGCCAGGTGTTCGCGCGCGACCTGAAGGCGCTTGCCGCGCGCGCGGGTATCGCCGTCACGCGGGTGTCGCCGCATGTCATCCGCCATGCCTTCGCCAGCCATCTGCTCGCCAACGGGGCCGACCTTCGCAGCCTGCAGCAGCTGCTCGGTCATTCGGACATATCGACGACGCAAATCTACACGCATGTGCTGGAGGAGCGCCTCGTGCGGCTGGTGCAGGACCATCACCCGCTTGCCGATTGAACGGGTCGCCGCTATGTGAAAGCTGCATTCAGCCCGGCCAACGCCATGTCTCCAGGGCTTTCGACCGATTTCTGTCACCGAGCGCGTCGCACTGGTCCCAGCAAGAATGTACAATTACCTCGATTTCGAAAAACAGGTCCAGGAACTCGAAGGAAAGATCCTCGAGCTCAGGAAACTCTCGGCCGACGGCGGCGTCGACTTCGCCGAGGAGATCGCCCGGCTCGAAAAGCGCGTGCGCGAAATCCTGCGCGACCTCTACAAGAACCTGACGCCCTGGCAGAAGGTGCAGGTCGCGCGCCATCCGGACCGGCCGCATTGCGTCGATTACATCCGCCACCTCTTCGAGGACTTCACGCCGCTGGCCGGCGACCGCGCCTTCGGCGAGGACCAAGCGCTGCTGGCCGGCTTCGCGCGGTTTCGCGGCGAGCCGGTCGCGCTGCTCGGCCAGGAGAAGGGCACCGACACCGCCAGCCGGCTAAAGCATAATTTCGGCTCCATGCGGCCGGAGGGTTACCGCAAGGCAGTTCGAATCATGGAACTAGCCGACCGCTTCCGCCTGCCGGTCGTCTCGCTGATCGACACGGCCGGCGCCTATCCGGGCGTCGACGCCGAGGAGCGCGGCCAGGCGGAGGCGATCGCCCGCTCCACCTCGATGTGCCTGGCGCTGCGCTCGCCCAGCATCGCGGTGATCATCGGCGAGGGCGGCTCCGGTGGGGCCATCGCCATCGCCACGGCCAACAAGGTCTTCATGCTGGAGAACGCGGTCTATTCGGTGATCTCGCCTGAGGGCGCCGCCTCCATCCTGTGGCGCGACACCACGCGTTCGCGCGACGCCGCTACCTCGATGAAGATCACGGCGCAGGACCTGCTCGAGCTCAAGATCATCGACGGCATCATCCCAGAGCCGGTCGGCGGTGCGCAGCGCGGCGCCGAGGCCGTGATGGACGCCACTGGCGAATTGATCGCGCGCACGCTGGCGGAATTCGCAGCCCAGCCGAACGCGGACCATCGCGAACAGCGCCGCGAAAAGTACCTCGCCATCGGCCGCAACCTGTAGCGGCTTCATGCGCGCGACGGGTTCGCCACAAAAAAGCCCGCACCATCGCCACCATGTCGGCCGCGCTGAGGGGCGACAGGGGCTTGCGGTAATCAATTCTCAAGGTTAACGCCGCTAGGCTGAACCCTTGAACATTGCAGGGCGCGGCCGCAGGGGCGCACCCGACTTGGTGTTGGCAGTAGCAGACTGGAAGCACATGATATCGAACGTCTTGCGTGTTGGCTGGGTGGTGGCGGCGCTCGCGGTGGCCGGCTGCACCAGCGAGAGCACCCTCGGCAGCGCTTCGAACGCGGCGGCAACGAAGCAGCTTTCCGAGAAGATGATCGCCACGATGAAGGCGAAGGGCATGACGCGCGAATCGCCGGTCATGGCTCGCATTTTCAAGGAAGAAGGCAAGCTGGAGGTCTGGAAGCAGAAGACCAACGGGCGATACGACCTTCTCGTCACCTATGACATCTGCAAATGGTCGGGGCAGCTCGGGCCGAAATACATGGAAGGCGACCGGCAGGCGCCGGAGGGCTTTTACACGGTTCGCCCGGCCCACATGAACCCGAATTCGAAGTACCACCTGTCGTTCAATATCGGCTATCCCAACGCCTATGATCGCGCCAACGGCCGCACCGGCTCCAACCTGATGGTGCACGGCGCCTGTTCGTCGTCGGGCTGCTATTCGATGACGGACGACCAGATGGAGCAGATTTACGCCTTTGCGCGCGACTCCTTCCGCGGCGGCCAGACCGATTTCCAGATTCAGTCGTTTCCGTTCCGCATGACCGCCGTCAACATGGCGCGGTACCGCAACGATCCGAATTACCCGTTCTGGCAGATGCTGAAGGAAGGCTACGACCAGTTCGAAATCACCAAGGTGCCGCCCAAGGTCGACGTGTGCGGCAAGCGCTACGTGTTCAACCAGGTGCCCGAGGGCGACGCCACCTTCGTCGCGGATAAGCCGTGCCCGCCGACGACGCAGCCGCAGTCGCTCGTATCAGCCTATGAGCGCTATCAGAAGAACTACAACGTCGCCTTCAATCAGGCCACGCGTTCCTCCAAGCAGCAGCCGAGCCAGACTATAGACGGAACCAAGGAGGCGCTGCTGGTGCAGGACTGGACCAAGCGGCGCGGTCGCGGCGAGCGCGTCCCGATCGAGCCGCCTTCACTAGAACCGGACGGTACGGTGAAGGTCACCAGCCGCATGGGCCGTATCGATTCGCCGGAAGGGCGCCGCATGGCGGCGCTCGACGCGGCAGCGGCGGAAAAGGCCAAAGCCGAGGCGGACAAGAAGCGCGCCGAGGAACAGCAGCAGATCGCTGCCGCCCAGGCGGCCGCGCAGGCCGAGGCGGCTGTGGCGCAGACCGCGGCCGTTCAGCCCGCCGGCGAAAGCACGGAGGCGCCGGTCTCGTCGATCGTCGCCGCGCCGACAGAGGAACCCGGAATGCTGAGCAATGTGCGCAAGCGGCTCACCGGCATGTTCGGAAGCTGAGTGGCCGAACCGGAGGTCTACGATCTTCGAGGGCTCATCTGCCCGCTACCGGTGTTGAAGACGCGCCGCAGGCTGTCCACGATGAAGCCCGGCGACCGTCTGTGGGTCGAGACGACCGACGCGCTGGCCGTGCTGGACATCCCCGCTTATTGCCAGCAGTCCGGCAATGCGCTGCTGGAATCCGTCGCAGTGGAAGGCGGCCACCGCTTTCTGATCGAGCGGACTAAAATAGAAAAAAATTAGCGCTGGCACGGAACCCAGTTCTCTCGGCCGCATTATGGAAGGGAGCTGCAGGGTTCCCCGACCCCCCAAGCGCCCTGCATCTCCTACTGAGCCGGCCGAAAGGCCGGCTCTTACTTTTTCTGCTCGCACCCAATTCGGCGCTTTTCGGCAAAGTGTTCGGCTGCGGCTTGTCCTGAACACCCGTTTGATGTTTGAACGGGAGCGGACAGCCGCAGACGGGGAAAGCAGGTGCATCACGACATTTCGCTCATTGCGACCGTGGCCGTGGGCTTCGTGCTGGCTTCGGTTTTCGGCTATTTCGCGGACCGCCTTCGCCTGCCCCCCCTAGTCGGCTACCTGGTCGCGGGCATCCTGGCCGGCCCGTTCACGCCGGGCCATATGGCGGACACGGCAATCGCCGGCCAGCTGGCCGAGATGGGCGTCATCCTGTTGATGTTCGGCGTCGGGCTGCATTTCTCGGCGGCCGACCTGCTTGCCGTGCGCGGCATCGCCGTTCTGGGCGCCATCGGGCAGATCGTGCTGGCGACGCTGCTCGGCACTGCGCTCGCCATGAGTTGGGGATGGAGCTTGGGCGAGGGCGTGGTGCTCGGTCTCAGCCTGTCCGTCGCCAGCACCGTGGTCCTGCTGAAGGCGCTGGAGGAACGCAACCTCGTCAACACGGCGAACGGGCGCGTTGCGATCGGCTGGCTGATCGTCGAGGATCTGGCGATGGTGGTGGCCCTGGTGCTGTTGCCGGCGTTCGCCCAGTTCCTCGGCGGTAACGTGGAACATTCCGCGTCGGACCAGCCGGTGCTGATCAGTCTGGTCCTGACACTGGTCAAGGTCGCGGCCTTCGCCGCCCTGGCCATGGTGGTCGGCCCGCGCGTGGTGCCCTGGGTGCTGGTGCATGTGGCGCGCACGGGATCGCGCGAACTCTTCACGCTCTCGGTGCTGGCGTTGGCAGTCGGCATCGCCTTCGGCTCGGCCGAGATTTTCGGCGTGTCGTTTGCGCTCGGCGCGTTCTTCGCCGGCGTGGTGATGAGCGAATCCGATCTCAGCCATAAGGCGGCGGCCGATTCCCTGCCGCTTCAGGACGCCTTCTCCGTGCTGTTCTTCGTGTCGGTGGGCATGCTCTTCGACCCGACGATCCTCGTGCGACAGCCGCTCGAGGTGCTGGCGGTGCTGCTTCTGATCATGCTGGGCAAGGCGATCATCGCCTTCGGCATCGTACTTGCTCTACGATACCCGTTCGGCACGGCGCTGATGGTCGCCGCCAGCCTGTCGCAGATCGGCGAGTTTTCGTTCATCCTCGCGGGGCTCGGCGTTTCCTACGGCCTGCTGTCGCAGGATGGTCAGGATCTGGTGCTCGCCGGAGCACTGCTTTCGATCACGCTCAATCCGCTGATGTTCTCGTTCGCCGCCGAGGCGCAGCGGCGTATTCGGATGCGGTTCCCGGAGAGCGCGCGCTACGGCAAGCAGCGCTTCGACACGCTGCTGGAGCAGCTCGAAAAGAACAGGGTCAAAGCCGAGGCGCGCGACCAGCAGCGCGAACTGCGCACGCGTGAACTGCTCGATCGCTTCCCGCTGCTGTCGCTGGTCGATCACCACGCGCTTGAGGAGTTGCTGCTTTTGTTCCGGCCGAAGCAGGCCTCGCCGGGCGACCGCGTCATCCGCAAGGGCGACCGCGGCGACAGCATGTATTTCGTCTCGTCGGGAGCCGTCGAGGTGCGCGTCGGCGACCGGGCCATACGGCTAGACGCCGGTTCGTTCTTCGGAGAGATGGCGCTTCTCACCGGCGAGCGGCGCACGGCGGACGTGGCCGCGCTCGATTTCTGCAATTTCCTGGTGCTCGACCGGCGCGACTTCAATCAGTACATGTCGCGTCACCCCGCGCTGCGGGAGGCTATGTCGAAGCTCGCGAACGAGCGCCGGGCGATGAACATGTCGCCGAATTCGCCGCCCGCGGCGGGGTGAGGGGAACGGCTCAGGGCCGGCGGATGAATTCGTGGAAGCTCTCGCGCCGTCCCGGTACCTCTGCGGCGACCACGAGGGCGAGTTGCAGTTCTTCGAAAAGCTTGAACCAGTCGTCCCACTCAACGAGTTCGTAGCCGCCGGCGTTCTGCGCGCGCTCGGCGCGATCCTGGTCCTGGTAGGCGATCTGGTCGAATACGAGCCTCAGCATCGGCTGTGTGCCACTGGCTGCCGACACGTCGACGACCGCCGGAAACCCCATGCGCGCGGCCGCCCAGTCGCGGATTGCTTCGTGGTCAGTCATGGTGACGGTCTCGGTCATGGCAGAAAGCTCCCTGTGGTGCAGTGGCGCCTATGTTGCCTCTTCGCGACGCGGAGACAAGCGTAGGAATCGTCGCGGCATATGGGACATCGGCTGCGACATTTCGCATATGCAGCATGAAAGATTGTGCATTGCGAAAAACAGCGAATCGTTAGATAAAGAACGTGTCGGCCATCTCCTCCTCCCAGATGAAGATCCGACACCTAGCGTGACGTACCTCCTCCCACGTCGCGCTTGAAATAGAGCCCGCTGCGATCTCCTCCCCGCAGCGGGCTTTTTCGTTTCGTCCCGTTTCGGTCAGATGTCGCGCCGCGCTATCGCCTTATCATGCGGGCGACCGCTATCAGGATACAAGCGCCGATGAATCCGGCAATGAGGTAGCCTATCCAGCCGCCGAGCGCGACGCCGATGAGCCCGAGCAGGGCGTTGGCGATGACCGCGCCGACGATGCCCAGGATGATGTTCATGAGAACGCCCATATTGCTCTTCATGAACATCTCGGCCAGCCAGCCCGCTATGCCGCCGATGATGATCGCTGCAATCCAGCCGACCTGCGGATCTTCCATTATTCCCTCCAACGTTGGTCGGGCGCGCGTTCCGCCCCTTGCGAGGCCCATAACGCGCCAGTTCGCAGTTTGTTGCAAGCCGCGATCGCACATGCCCATCGCAACGGTCGGATGTCCGCATCGTGACTTGGCGTTGGCGGCGGCTTGGCGTAGAAGCTGCGGTGGCCGTGCATTACGAACCTGGCCGAACCGGCAACGAACGAATTGTCCAGCGACCGCCCCGAAAGCAATATCCGAGCCGACTTCGTTTCGGCCCTGTTCCTGTGTCTGAGCGTCGCCCTGGCATGCGCGTTCGGATCGACAGGCGGCTTCGGGTCGACAACATCGCCGGAGACCGGCCGGGCCGCCAGCGGGATGAGCGAAAGCGGCCCGCGGCCGGGGCCAGTGGAGTTCAAGCGCCTCGTCGTGACCGTGGAGGCGCAGGCGACCGGCACGGCATCGAGCGCCGACGAAGGCAAGGGCAAAGCGGCGCTTGCGTCCGCCGCCCCGGGCCTTCAGTCCTCTCCGGTCAAAACGGCACTAGAGGCTTCCCCATCCCGGATGCCGCTTGTCCTGCCACGTCTCGCCTATGCGGCCCGCGCGCCGCCCTTCTCCGTCTGATCCCATCGCACGCGGAGCCGAAAGCGGTGCCCGCGGCCCATGACGAAACTGCCGTGCAGGCGCCGTAGGCTCCCCGGCGCGGCCTGCAAACAGGATCAGACATATGCGGACCAACCGCTGGTTGGTGGTGACCTACACCATCATTATTCTCGCCGGCATTCTCGTCGCGCTCCCCAATCTCTTCACACCCCAGCAACTGGCAGCCATGCCTGGCTGGTTGCCGAAGCAGCAGGTCACGCTGGGTCTCGACCTGCGCGGCGGCTCCCATCTCGTCCTGGAAGTCGACTCCGCGGCGGTCAAGAAGGACCGCCTGCGTACGCTGCTGGACAATGCCCGCGACGCGTTGCGCAAGGAGCGCATCGCCACCAGTTCCGTCCGTGTGGTCGGCGATTCCGTCGTCGTCGTCGTTCAGGACCAGACGCAGAAGGACCGTGCGCTCGAGATTCTGCAGACGCTGTCTCAGCCGGTCGGCGGGCTGGCCTTCGGCGCGGCGAGCGCCGACCTCGACGTGGTCGCTGGCGACGACCAGATCAAGCTGACGCCGACGCCCGCTGGGCTGCAGGCGCGGCTCGATTCCGCGCTCCAGCAGAGCCTGGAGATCGTGCGCCAGCGCGTCGACCAGGTCGGCGTCGCCGAGCCGACCATCCAGCGCGTCGGTTCGGACCGGCTGCTGGTGCAGCTGCCGGGCCTTCAGGACCCGACCCGGCTGCGCGAGTTGCTCGGAAGCACCGCCAAGATGACTTTCCACATGGTGGCGGATGTCGGCCCCAACGATCCGCTGCCGCCCGGGGTGTCGCGGCTGAAGGACGCCAAGACTGAGGCCACCTATGCGGTCGAAGACCGCGTGGCGCTCGATGGCGAGCGGCTGACCGACGCGCGGGCCGGTTTCGACCAGCGCACGCAGGAGCCGAACGTCTCATTCAAGTTCGACAGCGCCGGCGCCCGTCAGTTCGCCGAGATTACCACGGCGAATGTCGGCCGGCCCTTCGCGATCGTGCTGGACGGCAAGGTGCTGTCCGCGCCTGTGATCCGCGAGCCGATCATCGGCGGCTCCGGCCAGATCAGCGGCAGCTTCAACGTGCAGGACACGGTAGTGCTATCGGCGCTGCTGCGGGCGGGCGCGCTGCCGGCTCCGCTGACCGTGATCGAGGAGCGCACCGTCGGTCCCGACCTCGGCGGCGACGTCATCAAGATGGGCGTGTACACCGGCATCGCTGGCTTCCTGCTGGTCGTTGCTCTGATGGTCCTGCTTTACGGTTCGTGGGGCATGATCGCCAATTTCGCCCTGCTGCTTCACCTGATCTTGACGATCAGTGCCCTGACGCTGATCGGCGGAACGCTGACCCTGCCGGGCATAGCTGGCATCATCCTCGGGATCGGCTT
>JAEUMA010000372.1 GCA_016793565.1 Rhizobiaceae bacterium | reverse complement strand
GAGCCGATCCGACAGGTGCGAACAGCACTCTGTCGGCGCGGTGTACCCGTCGTAGGAGGGTTTCAAACTCCGCCGAGGAGGCAGGCTTCGCGCAACGTCGACGCCTGTTGCCGCTGATGGGTGCAGGCGGAGCGCTCCTTCCCTTTGGCGGCGCCGACGTGCTCAGGCTTGCCTTGACCACCGTTTCATCGGACGTCGCTATAGCACCCAGACGCCGCTATCGAGGTCGGGGGCAGTGTTCTGCAGGTTCTCGTCGCTGTCGGTGAAATAGATCAGCATGTCGGCCTTGCCCTCGCCGCCTTCGACCTTTCCGAGCCAGAAGTCGTAGCCGGCCTGGTCGGCGTCGCGATGCAGAACGTTCTGGTAGAGCTTGTTGATGTATTCCGCGTTGGTCGGGTTCTCGCCATAGACATCGATGAACTCGTTTGCCGTCAGGAAGAAACTCGCCACGAATTCCTTATCCCCTGCATCCGGCGGTCCCTCGTCGCGCTGGTCGAGCACGTCGGTCCAGAAGCGCAGGCCGGCCTCGTCGGGTGTGCGCCCATAGGCGGCGGCATAGATGCGGTAGGCGAAGGAGAGGTTCTCGCCGTCGAGGTCGTAGAGAAGCGTGCCGTCGGCAAACTCGACGCGCTCGATGCCGTACAGCAGGTCCCAGCCCGCTTCGCCCTTGTCGGCCAGGTAGCTGATGGGCGCCGGCACGCCGAGGTCGTCGTCGATGACGATTTGCGCCACGGACCGGCGCTCCGTTGCATAGTGCACCGTGTCGATGCCTTGTCCGCCGACGATGGAATCGTCCCCGTCCGATCCCACGAGGGTGTCGTTGCCATCGTCGCCGAACAGAAGGTCGGAAGCCGAGCCGCCCGTCAGATAGTCGTCGCCGCCGAAGCCGAACACAGGCCCGGCGCCGTCCGCCGAGAGCGTGTCCGGACCGCTGCCGCCGACGAGGTAGGCAACGCCGGCGCCCTTATCCAGGAACTCGTAGCTCACGCCGCCATTGGCTATTCCGGCCGCCTCGATGAAATTGTCGAAGGCTTCCTGCTTCGTATTCGCCTCGGGCAGCATGGACAGGCTCTGGTAGAAGCGCCGGTAGGCGGCGTCTCCGAAATCCTCGTAGACCTGGTAGATCAGCGCCGCGGCGAGATCTGCGCTGCCCCAGCCATAGCTGTTCTCCACACCCGCGCCGCCGCCCAGCGTGTTCTGCAGCGTGTACCCCGGTGAACCGAGATACTCCTGCGCCAGCCCCTGGAGGATGGAACTCCTGAACTCGTCGAACGGCAGGTAACCGTTAAAGTCCGATCCCTCGAGCCCGGCGCGTTCCATGGAGAGGAAGCGGTTGACGATGGCGAAGCCGGTAACGAAGGGGTCCACGGCTCCCAGTTGATCGCCGTAGAACCAGAAGTTCCGGCCCAGTTCGTAGAACAGCGCCTGGTCGAACTCGCCCGAGAAGCGGAAGTCGTCGTAAAGCTTGTCGAACGGACCGTGTGTTATTTCGATGCCGGTGAAACCCAGATAGCCCGCCGCCGCGCCCTGGCCCTGCAGCGTGATCGGCACTTCGGCGATCTGCAGCTTGCCGTTATATGTCAGATAGGGCGTCGGGGTGCGCCCGGTGAAGAACGCATAGGCCTCATAAGCGCCGTCGAGCCCGGCGAGGATGCCGGACAGCACCGCCTGGTCGCGGTCGGCCGAAGCCACCAGCAGCGCCACATGCTCGCCCTCGACGGGATAGAGCAGCATGCCGTCGCCGTCGAACGAGGTGTAGAAGACGGGATCACCGGAGAGGGACAAGGCTTTGCTCCTGGAGGGGGTGGCTGTTAGGTCACGCTATCTTGGGCTCAGCGGCGGGTCACAGGCCCTCAACCCAGTCACCGCCATAGATCGTGTAGGCAGCCCCGGCATCATTGCCACCGGCGTCGTTTGCAAATGCTCCGACGATAAGGTCGTCAAAGCCGTCGCCGTTGACATCCCCGGCGGAGGATACGCTTTGCCCGGCATAATCCTCGGCATTCTCGCCCGTGATCTTGAAGCCGCCATTGCCGGCTGCGATGTCGTTCAAATCGATAGAGACGGGGGAGGTCTGGGTGCCGAAGATCAAATAGGCGGCGCCGGCATAGCTACCGCCAGCGTCATTTCCATACGCTCCGACGATCAGATCGTCGAACCCGTCGCCGTTGACGTCGCCGGCGGAGGATACGCTCCACCCGGCGAAATTGTTGATGGTCTCGCCTATGATCTTGAAGCCGCCATTGCCGGCTGCGATATCATCCAGATTGACGGAGGCGGGGGATGTCGCGGCCCCGAAAACCACATAGGCGGCGCCGGCACCGGTACCACCTCCGTCATTTCCATATGCTCCGACGATAAGGTCGTCGAAGCCGTCGCCATTGACATCGCCGGCCGAGGATACGCTGTACCCCGCATAATCATAGGGATACTCGCCTATGATCCTGAAACCGCCGATACCGGCTGCGATGTCGTCCAGATCGATGGAGGCTGGGGATGTCGCGGCGCCGAAGACCAGATAGGCAGCACCGGCATTTAGACCGCCAGTCGGACTAAGTTGCGCTCCTACAATGAGATCGCCGAAGCCGTCGCCATTGACGTCGCCGGCGGAGGATACGCTCCACCCGGCATAGTCGCCGGCATTCTCGCCTATGATCTTGAAGCCGCCATTGCCGGCAGCAATATCGTCCAGATTGACCGAGGCGGGGGATGTCGCGGCCCCGAAAACAACGTAGGCGGCGCCGGCATCGTAGCTCCCGGCGTCATTTGCATATGCTCCGACGACAAGGTCGTCAAAGCCGTCGCCATTGATGTCGCCAACCGAGGATACGCTGTACCCCGCATAATCATAGGGATACTCGCCTATGATCCTGAAACCGCCGATACCGGCTGCGATGTCGTCCAGATCGATGGAGGCTGGGGATGTCGCGGCGCCGAAGACCAGATAGGCGGCGCCGGCATCGTCTCCACCTGCACCATTTGCATACGCTCCTACGATGAGATCGCCGAGGCCGTCACCATTGACGTCACCGGCCGAAGATACGCGGTGCCCGGCATAGTCGCCGGCATTTTCGCCTATGATCTTGAAGCCGCCGCTCCCGCCGGCGATGTCGTCCAGATCGATGGATTGCGGCGCGGGAATTCCCGTGTTGGCCACGCTGAGGCTGACGGTGACGGTGTTGCCGCCGGCGGCGCCGTCATTGGCCTTGTAGGTGAAGCTGTCGCTGCCGAAGAAGTCGGCGGCGGGCGTGTAGACAAAGGAACCGTCCGCCGAGAGCGTCAGCGAGCCATGGGCGACGTCCGCCACCAGCACGGCGGTGAGCGCGTCGTCGTCGGCATCGCTGTCGTTGGCGAGCACGCCGGAGGCGACCGCGACCGTCAGCGTGCCGTCTTCGTCGACGGTGTAGCTGTCGGCGACGGCGACCGGGGCATCGTTGGCGGCGGTGACGGTGAGGCTGACGGTGACGGTGTTGCCGTCGGCGGTGCCGTCATTCGCCTTGTAGGTAAAGCTGTCGGCGCCGAAGAAATTTGCATCGGGCGTGT
>JAEUMA010000368.1 GCA_016793565.1 Rhizobiaceae bacterium | reverse complement strand
GATGCTGATCGCGTGCTATGCGGCGATGCTGGTGCCGATCGCCCTGAACGATCCGCCCGTCTACCATTCGCTGCGCCGGCGTATCCTGCGCGAGGCGGCGAAGCCCGCCGACTGAACGGCAGCCGGCTTCGGAGCCGTCTGCCCTATTCCGCCGGCTTAGGCTTCTTCTTCAGCAATGAGACGAGGTTGTCCCACAGCTCGATCTTGGCGCCCTGGCGCTTCATGATGATGCCCTGCTGCAGGATCGACAGCGTGTTGTTCCAGGCCCAGTAGATGACAAGGCCGGCCGGGAACGACGCCAGCATGAAGGTGAAGATCAGCGGCATCCAGTTGAAGATCATCGCCTGGGTCGGGTCGGGCGGCGTCGGGTTCATGCGCATCTGCAGGAACATGGTGATGCCCATGATGATCGGCCACACCCCGATCATCAGCGCGGCCGGAACCGTGAAGGGCAACAGGCCGAACAGGTTGAATATTGACGTCGGGTCCGGCGCTGCCAGATCCTGAATCCAGCCGAAGAACGGCGCGTGCCGCATCTCGATGGTGACGTAGAGCACCTTGTAGAGCGCGAAGAAGACGGGAATCTGGATCAGCACCGGCCAGCAGCCGGCCAGCGGATTGATCTTCTCCGTCTTGTACAGCTCCATCATCGCCTGTTGCTGCTTCATCTTGTCGTCCGCGTATTTTTCGCGGATTTCCAGCATCTTCGGCTGCACCTTCTTCATGTTCGCCATCGACTTGTAGGACTTGTTGGCGAGCGGGAAGAAGAGGGCCTTGACGACGACGGTGGTGGCCAGGATAGCGAGGCCGAAATTGCCGAGCAGGCGATAGAGCCAGTCCATCAGCCGGAACATCGGCTTGGTGATGAAGTAGAACCAGCCCCAGTCGATCAGCAGCTCGAACTGGCGGATGCCGCGGTTTTTCTCGTAGCCGTCGATGGTGGCCACTTCCTTGGCGCCGGCGAACACCAGCGTCTCGACCTTGGTCGACTGGCCGGGGGCGAGCTGTACCGGATCGTAGAGATAGGAGGCCTGGTAGCGCGGGCGGCCATCATCGAAGAAGGCGAAGCTCGGCTGGAATGGCTGGCCGCTGCGCGGGATGACGGTGACGGCCCAGTACTTGTCGGTTATGCCCAGCCAGCCGTCGGTCGACTTGCCCGGCTTGATCTCGCGCTCTTCCTCGATCTTGGAGTACTTGATCTCCTGAAGACCTTCCTCGCCGGTGACGCCGATGAGGCCTTCGTGCAGCACGTAGGTGCTCGCATGCAGAGGCTTGTCGAAGCGCATCACGCGGGCATAGTTCGAAAGCGACGCCGCAGCCGTGCCGCCATTGGTCACCGTGTCGGAGACCGTGAACATGTAGGCGTCGTCGACGGCAAATTCGCGCTTGAAGGTGAGGCCCGCATTGTTGGTGTAGGTGAGCGTGACCGGCGTAGTCGGCGTGAGCTTGGCGTTGCCGTCGACCGTCCACACGGTCGACGGGCCGGGCATTTCGCCGGAAACCGCCGGATCGCCGCTCACGAAGCCCATTTCGGCGAAATAGCCGCTCGGCAGCGCCTGCGGGTTGAGCAGTTCGATCAGCGGGGAGTTGGGCTCGACCGTCACGCGATAATGCTTGAGTTCCAGATCGTCCAGGCGGGCGCCGGTCAGATTGATGGAACCGGCAAGGCTCGGCGTGTCGATGGCGACGCGCTGCGTGGCCGCCAGCGCCTGTGCCCGGCTGGCCGCGACGGCTGCCTCCGCGCCGGGCGCTCCCGGCAGAGCCGGCGCGGGCATGGCCGGATCGGCTCCTGCTTGCGTCTGCGCCTGTGTCTGGGCAGCGGTGCGTTCGGCTTCGACACGGGCGGCCTCGCGCTGCGACTCGATACGCGGGTTCATGTAGAAGATCTGCCACAGCGTCAGGATCACCACCGACAGCGCGATGGTGATCAGGAAGTTGCGGTTGTTTTCCATCATGACCTGGACGCCTTCTGGTGAACGCGACGGGAAAGCTCGGCCTTGAGGCGGTCGAACGGCGCCGTCAGCACCTCAACACGGCCGACGATCACATAGTCATGGCCGGGCGCCATGTCATCTGCGGCATGCGTGCGCACAGCTTCCTTCAGGCGGCGTCGGATGCGGTTACGCACCACGGCGTTGCCGACCTTTTTGGTCACCGTGAAGCCGACGCGCGTCTGCGTGGCCTCCGGGCGAGCCAGGGCCTCCACGAGAAAGAGCGGGCCGCGCCGCTTGTCTCCACGGCGCGTGGCCAGAAAGTCGGCGCGCTTCTTCATGCGGCCGATCTCCAGCCGGGTGCCGCGGTGACGCTCCGGCAAGACGCCGGCCTTGTCGCTCAGGCCGACAGCCGCTTGCGACCGCGGTTGCGGCGCGCGGCGACGACGCCGCGTCCGCCCTTGGTTGCCATACGGGCGCGGAAGCCATGCCGACGCTTGCGGACGAGTTTGGAAGGCTGATAGGTACGCTTCATTTGTTTTAATGCCGCGGCGTGCGGCCCTTCTTGGTTCTGTCGCGATGAACAGGAGCTAGCCGGGTTGGTTCTGGCACAACGTCAATTGCGCCGGACCGAAAGCCCGAGCGTGGGCGGGCTTATAAGAACAAGCCCCTCGCAAGTCAATCGCCAAGCCCGATCGCAGACCTTCGGCCAAATTGGCAAGACCCGAGCTTTCGCCTAACGTGGGACAAGGCGCGGCGGTATCGCGCGACAGGTGTGAACGTGGCAGGAACGGGTGAACCCCAGGGCGAGCCGAGCGCCATGAGCCCGGAGGTCGAGCCGGCGCCGGCGGTGCCGCTCGGCCGCGGGCTTTCGGCCAAGCTGCTATTGTTGACGGCGCTGTTCGTGTTGCTGGCGGAAGTGCTGATTTTCGTACCTTCGATTGCCACGTTCCAGCTCCGCTGGCTGGAGGAGCGGCTGTCGACGGCAGCGGCGGTTTCGGTCGTTCTCGCAGAGGATGACCAGTCACATCTGTCGACCGAGGGGCAGGACAAGCTGCTGAAGGCGCTCGGCGCAAAGGCCGTGGCGGTGCGCGAGGACGGGGTTTCGCGCCTTCTGGTCATCGCGGACGTGCCCCCATCGGTAGACGCCCATATCGACCTCGACAACATCGGTCCGGTCAACGCGATGACCTCTGCCCTGGACACGTTGCTTTTCGGCGGCAACAGGGTTCTGCGCGTCTTTGGTCAGGTCGGGGAGAGCGCCAGCGAGTTCGAGCTCATCCTGCCGGACAAGCATCTGCGCGCGGCCATGCTCGCCTATTCGGGCAACGTGGCCCTCTGGTCGCTGGTGATTTCGCTGATCACCGCGATGCTGGTCTACAGTGCGATCGACCGCGTGATGATCCGGCCCATCCGTGCCATGACGCGCTCGATGCTGGTATTCGCCCACGCACCGCATGATCAGGCGGGCATCATCCGGCCGGAACGGCGCTCGGACGAGATTGGCCTCGCCGAGCGCGAACTGGCGGCCATGCAGGAGCGGCTGCACAGAACGCTCGGCGAGCAG
>JAEUMA010000367.1 GCA_016793565.1 Rhizobiaceae bacterium | reverse complement strand
GAGCCGATCGAAACAGAAGCCGCATAGAACGGCCTCACGTCGTCAACCACCGCAGCACCAGCGCCTCGTCGGCGTCCAACCCTTCCGGTGAGCCTGACCGGGATCGAGCCGCCCGTTCCAGCGCGGCTGCTAGCTTCCCTTCAAGCCAGTCTTCGACAATGCGTGGATGGATGTAGGCGCTTCGGCACACGGCACGCGTATTGCCAAGCCGCGCCGCGACGAGATCGACCGCCGCGTTGAGCACGCGCGCGGTTGCCGCTTTCGTCTGCGGAAGCTCGGTCTTGCCGAGAAGCGTCGCGGCCACGACCGTGCCCGCCCATGTGCGAAAGTGTTTCGAGGTGAACTCCGCGCCGGTCGTCGCGCGTAAATAAAGGTTGACGTCGTCGGAACTGACCGTCCGGCAGGTCCCGTCGTCGTCGACATACTGAAACAAGTGCTGGCCGGGCAGTTCCTGCATGGAGCGGAGCACCCCGACGATGCGCCTATCCACGAACTGCAGATTCCACTGCTTGCCGGACTTGCCCTTGAAGCGCAGCCTGATCTTTCCGGCGTCAAGCTGCACATGCCGCTGACGCAGCGTCGTCAACCCGTAGCTCTTGTTGTCGCGGGCGTAGGTGTCGTTGCCTATCCGGATCAGCGTCTGCTGCAACAGCCAGACCACGGAGGCCAGCACCCGCTCTTGCGGCAAGCCCCGGCGGCGCAGGTCTGCGTCGACCTGCTCGCGGATCAGCGGCAGTGCCGCTCCGAACTCCGCCAGGCTGTCGAACTTGGCCTTGCCACGGACTTCGCTCCAGCCTGGATGGTAGCGATACTGCTTGCGCCCGCGAGCCTCCCGCCCGGGCGCCTGCAGGTGGCCGTCCGGGTCCACACAGATCCACACATGCTCATAGGCCGGGGGAATGGCCAGTGCGCGGATCCGCGCCAGCGTTTGGCGGTCCCTCACCAAGCCGCCCTCCGGTGTCCGGTATGAGAAGCCCTTGCCTGAACGGCGCCGGGTGATACCGGGCGTTTGGTCGCTCACATAGGCCAGAGTTACTTTGGCGACGTTCTGAAGCATCAAGGAGCCTTTGACGAGACCGGCTCCTCATAATTCCGTAACGGACTTCGCGGTTCCGTGGCCCGACGCTATTTGACTGGCGCGGCACCTTGCGCGGCAAGCCACGCCTCCAGTTGCACGATCTCGCTTTCCTGCGCCGCGACGATCGCCTGCGCGAGTTCCTTGATCTCCGGATCGGAGCCGTAGGCAAGCACCGTCTTGGCCATATCGATCGCCGCCTGGTGGTGCGGGATCATGCCGCGCGCGAAGTCGATATCGGCGTTGCCGCTATACTCCATCCCGGACATGGAAGCATGCATGCGATCCATCGCGGCGCGATACTCGGTCTCGGCCTGCGAGCCCGCCTCAGGCATCTGGTGGGCAGAATGATCCTCCTGCGCGAAGGATGAGGATGCCGCAAAAACACTGATCGCGGCAGCAAAAGCAAAAGATTTCAAAGACATCGTCTACCTTTCCGAATCGAAATGCGAATGACCGGACTCTTCTGGCGAAGGGCCGGATTCTCTTGTTGAAGATGAGCCGGCCACGGCGGCCGGCGGCGTTCCCGACAACTCGTCGAGGATGGGGCAGTCCGGCCGCGAGTCGCCGTGGCAGCAGTGAATGAGGTGGCTGAGCGTATCGCGCAGCCCGACCAGCTCGGCGATCTTTCGCTCCACCTCAGCAAGCTTCGCCTCGGCGATTTCCTTCACGTCCGCGCTCTCGCGGCGCTGGTCTCCGTAAAGCGACAGGAGAAGCCGGCACTCTTCCACGGAAAAGCCCAGGCTGCGTGAACGCTGCAGGAAGCGGAGGCGATGCACATCCGTTTCCGAATAGTCCCGGTACCCGTTCCCGGACCTGTCTGGCTGCAGGAGGCCAATCTCCTCATAGTAGCGGATGGTCTTGGCGGGCAGCCCGCTCCGCCGCGAAGCGACGCTGATGTTCATGAATCCACCGTGTCGAGCTTTATGGTGCGGAGCCTGAGCGCGTTGGCGATGACCGACACGGACGACAGGCTCATTGCCGCCGCCGCCAGCATGGGCGACAGCAGCCACCCGAATACGGGGTAGAGCACGCCCGCCGCGACAGGCACGCCGACCGCGTTGTAGATGAAGGCGAAGAACAGGTTCTGGCGAATGTTCGCCAGGGTGGCGACCGCGAGATGCCGCGCCCGCACGATGCCGCCGAGATCGCCCCTCACCAGCGTGATGCCGGCGCTCTCCATGGCGACGTCCGCGCCCGTTCCCATCGCGATGCCGACATCGGCGGCGGCAAGGGCAGGGGCGTCGTTCACGCCGTCTCCGGCCATGGCGACCTTGGCGCCGGCCTTGCGAAGGCCCTCGACCAGAGCCTGCTTGTCGGCGGGGAGCACGCCGGCGCGGATGTCGTCGATGCCGAGCGGGGCGCCTACGGCCTGCGCCGTCACGGCGTTGTCGCCGGTGGCCATGATCACCGTCAGCCCGCTTTCGCGCAAGGCACCGATGGCCTCGGCGGCGCCGTCCTTGATGGGGTCGGCGACTGCCACCAGGCCGGCCAACTGCGAGCCCATCCCCGCGAACATGACGGTCTTGCCTTCGCCGCGAAGCTTCTCCGCACGCGCGGCGAGGCTTCCGATGGCCAGTCCGTGCTCGCGCATCAGGGCTTCGTTGCCGAGGATCGCCTCCCGGCCATCGATCGTTCCCGTCACGCCCTTGCCGGTGACCGACTGGAAGCCGGTCACGGTGGCGGGGTCGATGCCTCGCGAGCGCGCGCCTTCCACGATTGCTTCCGCCAGCGGATGTTCGGACCCGGCTTCCAGGCCGCCAGCTGCAGCGAGAACGCCGGCTTCGGAGAAACCCTCGGCGGCTACGACATCGGTCAGGACCGGTCGTCCCTGGGTCAGGGTGCCGGTCTTGTCGACCACCAGCGTGTCGACGCCGGCCAGCCGTTCGAGCGCCTCGGCATCGCGGATCAGCACGCCGGCCTGGGCGCCGCGGCCAGTGGCCGTCATGATCGACATGGGCGTCGCCAGGCCGAGCGCGCAGGGGCAGGCGATGATCAGCACCGAAACGGCGGCGACGATGCCGTAGACCATGCTGGGCTGCGGTCCGAACCAGGCCCATGCGACGAAGGCGAGCAGCGCCACCGCGGCGACCGTCGGCACGAAATAGCCGGAGACCTTGTCGGCCACGCCTTGGATAGGCGCGCGTGACCGCTGCGCCTTGGCAACCAGCGCGACGATGCGCGAAAGCATGGTATCCGCCCCCACGCGCTCGGCCGAAATAACCAGGCCGCCTTTGCGATTGAGGGTGCCGCCGGTGACGCCGTCGCCGGCGATCTTCTCCACCGGCAGGGATTCGCCCGTCAGCATCGACTCGTCGATCGATGAGCGCCCCTCGATTACGATGCCGTCGACCGGCACGCTCTCGCCCGGTCGGATCCGGAGCCGGTCGCCGACGACAATGTCCGCCAGCGGAACATCGGTCTCCGCACCGTCCGAGCCGATTCTCCGGGCGGTCTTCGGCGCGAGGTCGAGCAGGGTGCGGATGGCCGAACCCGTGCGCGCGCGCGCTTTCAACTCCAGCACCTGCCCGACGAAGACGAGAGCGACGATGACGGCCGCCGCCTCGAAATATACCGGCACAGTGTCGCCGTGGCCGCGGAAGGCGTGCGGGAAGATGCCAGGAAAAAATGTCGCTATGACGCTGTAGCCGTATGCCGTGCCGACGCCCATGGCGATCAGCGTCCACATATTGGGGCTGCGGTTGACGATCGATTCCCAGCCGCGATGGAAGAAGGGAAGCGCCGCCCAAAGCACGACCGGGGTGGCAAGCGCGAGTTCCAGCCAGGTCGCCAGCGGTTCGCCGATCCATGCTTTGACGGGAAGTCCGGCCATCGGCCCCATCGTGAGGATCAACAGAGGAACCGCGCACAGGACGCTGACCCACAGCCGGCGGGTGAAATTCACGAGTTCGGGGTTGGGGCCCTCCTCGCCAGTCGGAATACCCATCGGCTCCAGCGCCATCCCGCATTTGGGGCATGAGCCCGGCTCATCCCGAATGACCTCGGGGTGCATGGGGCAGGTATATTGGGTGCCGGCCGGGGCCGGCACTAATGCCGGCGCACCGCCCGCATAGGCCGCCGGATCGGCCTCGAACCTCGCCTGGCAGCGGGCGGAGCAGAAATAGTGCTTGGCGCCTTCGTGGCGCAGCAAGTGACGGGCCGACGCGCGGTCGACCTTCATCCCGCAGACAGGATCCTCGGCGGTCGCGTAGGCGGCGGGGTCGGCGGCGAACTTCTTGCGGCATCCCTCGCAGCAGAAATGAAAGATGCGACCCTCAAGCTCGAAACTGGGCTTGCCCTCATGCGGGTCGACCGTCATGCCGCAGACCGGGTCGCGTGTGACCGGCGTGTCGCCGGTATTCGCGTGGTGGTCGTGATGATGGTGCATGGTCATGACAAAACCGCCGATCCAAGTCTTCAGCATCCAGATAGAGATTCCAGTTACTGGAAGGTCAAGGCCGGATACCGATCACGATATGGCGGCATCGCTCTGTCAGGATGTCGCGGGCTTTCCTCAGTTTCCGCTGGCGCCGGACAGGTAGGACCCGTAAAAGCGCCTTCCCCTGAGAAACGCTCCATGTCTTCGAAATTCGGACCAGCCGGAAAGGCGGCGATCGCCTTCATCTTCGTCACCGCGGTGCTCGACATCGTGGCGATGGGGATCGTCATCCCCGTGCTGCCTCTGCTGATCGAGGAATTCGCCGGCTCGAACGCCAATGCCGGCTTGATCAACGGCCTGTTCGTAGCGCTTTGGGCAGGCATGCAGTTCGTTGCTTCGCCGGTCATCGGTTCGCTGTCGGACCAGTACGGGCGCCGCCCTGTGATTCTGCTCTCGGCTGCCGGCCTCGCCGCCGACTATATGCTGATGGCGGTGGCTCCCAACCTGTGGTGGCTTGCGCTGGGGCGCATCATCGCCGGTGTCACGTCCGCCAGCTTCACCACGACCTATGCCTATATGGCCGACGTGACGCCGCCCGAGGGCAGGGCGCGCGCCTACGGCCTGATCGGCGCTGCTTTCAGTGCGGGCTTCGTAGCAGGTCCGCTGCTGGGCGGCGTCCTCGGGGAGATTTCCCCACGCATGCCGTTCTGGTTCGCGGCCGGCCTCAGCGGCGTCGCCTTCCTCTACGGCCTGTTCGTGCTGCCCGAATCGCTCGCGCCAGAAAAGCGCATGGCTTTTTCCTGGAAGCGGGCCAATCCGTTTGGGGCCATGATGCTGCTGCGCTCGCATCGCGAACTGCTCGGCCTGTCCGTGGTGAACTTCCTCCTCTATTTCGCGCACCACGTCTTCTCCGCCGTGTTCGTGCTCTACGCCGGCTACCGCTACGGCTGGACGACGTGGGAGGTCGGTGCTGTGCTGGCTTTCGCGGGCGCCCTCGACATGCTGGTGCAAGGTGTGCTCACCGGACCGGCCGTGAAACGCTTCGGCGACAGGAACGTCATGGTGTTCGGCCTGTTCGGTGGCGCTGTCGGCATAGCCTGCATGGGGCTCGCACCGAACGGGACGCTGTTCGCGCTATCGATGATCCCGAACGCCCTGTGGGGCCTGGCCATGCCGACGCTGCAGGCGCTGATGACGCAGCGCGTGTCGGAATCGGAGCAGGGTCAGCTTCAGGGCGCGACCATGAGCGTCGCCAGCATAGCTGGCGTCGTCTCGCCCCTGTTCTTCGGCGCGGTCTATGCCTATTCGCTCAAGGAAGGCTCGCTTCTGCCCTATTCGGGCCTTGCGATGCTGATCGCTTCGGTGACGCTGCTGGCGGCGGCCATCATCGGCTGGCTTGTCGCGCGGGAAGCAAAGCGGGCCGAGGCTGCCGCGCCCCCTGTCTCAGCGGCGCCGCCGCACCTCTGAGCCAGCGCGCAGCCCGATGCCTCAGGCGATCATCAGATCGACGGCGGGGTGCAGCTTCTTGAGGTTTGGCAGCGACTTCGACTGCCACGGAATGCGCGTCGAACCCTTCACGACCATGCCGATGTCCGGCTGCTTGCGCACCTCGATCGTGAACTTCGCCAGCAGATTGATGCCGGAACTGTTCAGGAATTCGAGTTCGGTAAGGTCGAGCACGATCGCAGCCGGCTTGGACTTCAGGATGTCGTCCATCATCGCCATGATCGGGGCATAGGCATCGGTGCCGGACAGCCGCATGGTGCCCTCGTAGTGGATCGTCGCGCCCTCGGCCCAAACGCGATACTCGTTGGTCTTGATTTCCATGGCGTGCAAATGGCTCCGGCTGTGTCCGCGGCTTCAGGAGAGGCTCAAGGCTGCGAAGGTTTCAAGTCTCGTGGGCGATCCCGCCGGTCCTGGTTGGAAGATCCAGCCCAGACGCGCGCCATAGTCGCTCATTAACGTCAGAAGTCCAAGCCCCGATCCGGACGACGAGGGGTTGGCGGCATTAGCCTCGATCCGTTCGATCAGCAGTTCTCCGGCATCGCGCCGCATGATTTCCTCCAGCAGGGCGCGAAACCGTTTAGACGTCGTTTCGTCGATATAGTTGACGACCCTGATCTCGAAATTGCTGCCGTCGAGCGAGCTTTCGATGCGGATCTCGCCGTGCACGCGGAACTTCACCGCGTTCTCCAGAAGCTCGTTGACGAGGTAGCCGATGCCGTGGCGCGTTTCGTTGTATGTGGCGGCGGCGCCCTGGGCCTGCGTGGCATAG
>JAEUMA010000363.1 GCA_016793565.1 Rhizobiaceae bacterium | reverse complement strand
AAGCCGATCGATCTGATTGTAGTTGATCGCCGCGGGGTCGGCGCCGATCACCGGAAATCGGCTGACCACGTAATGCACGACCTTATCCATTCCCAGTTTCTGTTTCAGGAGATGCTCGCGGCCGCGCTCCTTGTTCAGGGCGCGCGCATAATAATTAGTCAGGGATCGATTATATCGGACGAACAGCGCGCGCTCAGCCTCAATCTTTGACAAATCAATCCAGCTATTCTTGCACTGGATGTTGAAGATGACGCCGCCGCGCGTGGCGACGACATCGAATTCCTTCCGATTGATGCGCTTGATGTCCGTCACGGCTAAGCCCATGCCGTCGATGTCGCGCTTCACCATGTCCTCGAAAATGAAGCCGGCATGGATCTGGAAGCGCCGGCGGCTGCCGAGGTGGACATTCTTGAACGCGTAGAGGAAGCGCGACAGAAGATTGATGTTCGAGACGACCCTATCTCCAAGGTCCAGGAACGGCTGATAGGCATTGGTGTTCGTCGCATAGTCCGAGGGCTTGTTGACGAGGAGCCTCTCAAGCTCGGCGGGGTCGAGCGCGGACTGCGCGCGCAGCATCGAGCGGAACTTCTCCTTTCCGATCTCGACGTAATAGTCATCGCGGCAATGGCGTGCGAAAGCGACCACCAACAGGCCCATGGCAGAAAAATCGGAGTCCTTCAGGCCGAAGGCTTCGTAGGTTGCCCCGATCAGCTTCACGCCATTGCGCAGTTCGGCGGCCGAAAAGATCTTCCTGCGATCCAGCGGCTCCATGGCGGGCATCGTGAACTGGTCGCCGCGCAGCTCTGCCATCACATGGATCGAAGCGCGCTCCGGTTCGAGGAAATAGCCGTCCAAGGTCTCGAATCCGTGGCTCGCCATCGCGCCGATCTGGTCGACCTTCAGACGGAAATCTGGCAGCGCGTCGAGCAGCGCGAGCTTTTGATGGAAGCCGGTGATGGCGATGCAGCTATGCTCGACCTGCGGCATGAGAATGGTCGGCGCGTTATAGGGCTGAAGAACCAGCGACCCCGAGCACGCGTACGGCATGGTGTACAGCAGCGAGACGAAGTGCCGCCGCCGCGACTGAAAATAATCGACGGCGCCGCCAATCGTGTCGAGTGTGATGCTTGCGCTGCGAGCGTCGAGGCCATCCTGACTGAACGCCGTCCCCATGGCGCCGGCGTAGAGCATGACGCGCGTGAAACGAGAGATGACTGGCGCCTCGAAATGCGGCGCGAGCGCCTGACGAACAGCCAGCCAAGTGGGGCCTGGGTTTGAAACAAACGCGTCGTCGAGGCGGATCTCGCACAACCAAGTGCGAAGCCGATTGTCGCTGATCCCAAATTTCGGAAGATTGATGAATTCCTCCACGGCTCGGATCGTCACATGCCATGCAACCACCGCATCATCGCGCCGATATTGGGCAAGAACGGAAAGCACGCCGTTGCCGTGTGCGGCCAACTGGCTTGCGATCAGAGCTTTGGCCTCACCTCCTCCTATTTCCCGCCTCGTGTCCAATACTTCTTCCTTGAAATTCAGGCGCAAGCCGGTTGATCCGATCATCTTTCATTGGAGCCATGGAGAAGGGTGGTTACGTTCGCGTAAATCACCTTGGCCAAATATAGATTCAATTTTTACCCAAAGTAAGCAGCAGGGACTGTCGTAAACCTCTGTTCTTCGTCTAATGTAACTTTGATTGCTCAAGCCATACCGGATTGCGAGGAGACGGAATGCGCAAAATCCCGCAATGGGAGTTTGATTTTTACGCCTTGTCGCTTCCGCGAGGTCACGATTTTGGCGAACAGCCACCAATCGCCGCATGGGCGGGATCGGACGGCCAAGGCTGCGGGATCGTCACTCACAACACCGTCAAAGAGAAATTCAGGATCATCGTCATGCGACGGAGATTGGATTCGGTCTGGAGCATCACACGGCAGGAAAGCGGTTTCGCCTCGATTGATGCCGCGGCTGAAGCTTTGAAGCCACATCTGGCGGCTTCTCCAGCTTATTGCCGATCGTCTTGGCAAAGCGCAGTGCATCACCTCCGAAGAATATTTCTTCTCTATCGGTCGGAACGTCCGCAAATGGCGCGTTGACGTGATTGTACGGAACCGGCGGGTTTGCGGTGACCGCTTCAACCCACGCTTCGTCTCCGTGGCGATTCTCGATGCGAGGATGGGTGTGTTTTTTGACAGAACACCCGGCGCGCTAAAGGGCATTTCTTTCTGCCTCGACAGCACAAGCGACGAATATCGCGAGCTTTGGCCGCAGGGCTATACCGTGGACGGCTGAAATGGAAGTTTTTCATAACCCTTTTGCTCGCCATCCAGTTCCGTTTGATTTGCTGCCCGAGGCGCAGCATTGGTTCGAGGACAATGGGGAGTGGCAATGCAGCTCCGTTTATAAGGCGTCGATTTTATGGTCTCAAACGAGGATTACCGACGTGGACAAGCCGGCACCCACACTGGAATATTTTCTAGACGCCGAGCGCCGGGAACGCAGCCAAGTCGCTGCCTGGCCACATTGAAGGAGGTCTGACATGAACACATGGAATGGCGGGATCGCAGACGGTGAGGCTGGACGATGAGCCAGACACCGGCCCTTCTCAGCAAACGCACCATCCGCAGGCACCGGCTTCGCGAGATCGTTCCCATGGCCGACACGACCATCTACGACATGGAGCAGCGCGGCGAGTTTCCGCAGCGCTTCTATCTGACCTCTCGAACCGTCGTATGGGACCTCGGCGAAGTGGAGGCTTGGCTGAAGAACGCCGCCGAGCGTCTAAGGCGAAGACGGCCAAGCATGCGCCGGCACCCGACGTCACGCTCAGGAAGACCCGTCCGGTCAAAGGCTAGGCTCCGGGGTCAGAAGGTCCATGGAGGCCGGATAGAGCGTGGGGGCGTATTTTTGACCGCCCACCCATGCGTCGATCAGATTGCCCCATTCCTGCATCATGTGGCGGCGCTGGTGCTCATACTCGGCCTTGTTATAGACGCCGCGCGAAGAACGCCCGTCCTCGTGCGCCAGGCACTTCTCGATCCAGTCGCTGTTGAAGCCCAGCTCGTTGAGCAGCATCGATCCCGTACGGCGAAGGTCATGAACGGTGAACGGCTCCAACGGCAGTCCCGCCTTCTTGGCTTGCACGACGACCGCCGTGGTAACGCGGTTGAAGGTCGCGCGCGGACATCGGCGCATCAGCGTCGTAGCGCGAGGGCAGCAGGTAGCGCGAATTGCCCGCACAGGTCTTGAGCGCAACGAGGATGTCGAGCGACTGTTCACACAGATAGACGTTGTGCGGCTTGGAGCGCTTCATCCGCTCCTTCGGGATCGACCACACCGCATTCTCGAAGTCGACCTCATCCCACACCGCGTCCTGCAACTCGCTCTTGCGGACCATCGTAAGCAGGATCAGCTTCAAGCGGAGCCGGATGGTCGGCAGCGTCGCCACATGCTCTAGCTGGCCGAGCATCACCCGAATTTCGGCGGGCGAGAGCGAGCGGTCCTTGGGAACGAACGTCGCGATCGACGCCGGACCGACCTCTTCGGTGGGGTTCGACACCTTTTCCCCGTGCAGCTTCGCGAAGGCGAAGACCAGCTTCACGATGTCCCGAACATGGACCGCCGTTGCCGGCGCCCCGCGCTCCTTCACCTTTGCACAAAGTGCGCGCAAATCCTCCGGCAGAATTTCCGGCAGCAGCCGATTGCGGAACGTCGGCAGGATGTCCCGCTCGTAGATCGAGCGGCGCATCGCGCGGGTGCTTTCGGCCATCCGGTGCTCTTGCAGCCAGCGTTCGCCAAACTCGCCAAAGCTCTTTGCTTCCTTGATGCGGCGCTTCTCGCGCTGCTTCTCCTGGGCGGGTGACCGCCCTTCCTAAATCGAACGCTGTGCGTCGATCAGCTTCTCCCGCGCACGGGCCAGAGAGAGGCCCGCCGGTCCGTATCGGCCCAATGTCAACGTCTCCCTGCGACCGTTCAGTCGGTAGTCCAACCGAAACACGATCGCACCCGATGGCTGGACCACGACATACATACCGTCACGGTCCACTACCTTGTATAATTTGTCTCTAGGTTTCAGTGCTTTGATAGCGGCGTCGGTCAACATTAACACCCTCCAGATCAACCAAAAATGCTGGAGAGCGCCCAATTATACCGTCAGGCCGAAAACGACCGTTCCTATTGTATATTTTCCCTGCTTTTACAGCGCATTAGGCCAAAAAATATACCGTCAGAAGCTCTCTTGCCTCTGACGGTATATGTGATTTCGAGCTGAGACAAGATCCGCCATACCGTCAGCCATACCGTCATTTCGGAGGCTAACCCCGCGATAGACCGCGAAACATATAGAGATATTTTTCTATCTATTTCAATGCTTTATGTCGCATTGTAGCGTGTTGCTGGATACGCCCGGAGGAGCAAAAATCATTCCCACTCGATGGTGCCGGGCGGTTTGCTCGTTACGTCATAGACGACGCGGTTGATGCCCCGCACCTCGTTGATGATGCGGGTCGCCGTCGCGCCGAGGAAGCCCATGTCGTAGTGGTAGAAATCGGCCGTCATGCCGTCCACCGAAGTCACCGCCCGCAGCGCGCAGACATATTCGTAGGTGCGGCCGTCGCCCATCACGCCGACCGTCTGCACCGGCAGCAACACGGCGAAGGCCTGCCAGATGGAGTCGTAGAGGCCAGCCTTGCGGATCTCCTCGAGGTAGATGGCATCGGCGTCGCGCAGGATGCGGAGCTTGTCGCGGGTGACGCCGCCGGGACAACGGATCGCCAGGCCGGGCCCAGGAAAGGGGTGGCGGCCGATGAAACTTTCCGGCAGGCCAAGCTCCCGGCCGAGCGCCCTCACCTCGTCCTTGAACAGTTCGCGCAGCGGCTCCACCAGCTGCATCTTCATGCGCTCGGGAAGGCCGCCGACATTGTGGTGGGACTTGATCGTGACGGACGGCCCGCCTGAGAACGACACGCTCTCGATGACGTCGGGGTAGAGCGTGCCCTGAGCAAGGAAATCCGCCCCGCCGAGCTTAGCCGCCTCCTCCTCGAATACCTCGATGAACAGGCGGCCGATCGTCTTGCGCTTCTTTTCCGGATCGGACTCGCCTTCCAGCGCCGAGATGAACCGGTCCGAGGCGTCGACCAGGATCAGCGGAAGATTGTAGTGCTCGCGGAACATGGCGACGACGCTTGCTGCCTCGTCCTTGCGCATCAGGCCATGGTCCACAAGGATGCAGGTGAGTTGGTCGCCGACGGCCTCGTGAACGAGCAGCGCCGCGACCGAGGAATCGACGCCGCCCGAAAGCGCGCAAATCACCTTGCCATGGCCGACCTGCGCGCGGATCTGCTGCACGGCGTGCTCGCGATAGGCCCGCATCGTCCAGTCGCCGCCGATGCCGGCGATGTTGTGAACGAAGTTCTGCAGTAGGCGCGCGCCGTCAGGCGTATGGACGACTTCGGGATGGAACATGATGCCGTACATTCGTCGCGCAACATTGCCGAAGATGGCGAAGGGCGCCCCTTCGGAACGGCCGAAAATCTCGAAGCCCTGCGGCAGGGCGATCACTCGGTCGCCGTGGCTCATCCAAACCTGGTGCCGCTGGCCGGTGGCCCACAACCCGTCGAAGAGCGGGCATTCCTTCTCGATCTGGACGAAGGCGCGGCCGAATTCGCGGTGGTCGGAGCTTTCGGCGACACCACCCATCTGAACGCAAAGCGTCATCTGGCCGTAGCAGATGCCGAGCACAGGCACGCCCGAATCAAAAACCACCTGCGGCGCGCGCGGACTGTCGGCATCACCGGTGGAGGCAGGTCCGCCTGACAGGATCACAGCCTTCGGGCGGATGCGGTTGAATGCCTCCTCGGCCTTCTGGAAGGGCACGATCTCGGAAAAAACGCCCGTTTCCCGGATACGCCTGGCGATCAATTGGGTAAACTGGCTGCCGAAATCGACGATGAGGACGGAGTCCGTATGGCCTTGGCTTGTCATGGCGGGCCTTTAGAGAAAAAGCCGAGTCGACGCAATGGCTTGGCGCCCGGCGTTTCCTGTCTGATTCAGCGGGCTCATGAAACGATTCAACCGTCGTCCAGCCGCAAGTCCGTTCGGCGCGTCAGGCCGGCAGGGCAACCGAACCGTCGAGGATCGCTTCTTCCAGCCGCTTTACGGCATCGGCGAGCTTCTCGTCGATGACATGCAGGTACTCGGTCCAGTCGTCGATATGGCTGACATCGTCGATGCCGTCCGAAATGCCACGCAGGCCGACCAGCGGGAGACCGAAAACCTGGCAGGCGCGCAGGCAAGCGAAGGTTTCCATATCGACCATGTCCTCGGCGATGGCGTCGAAGGCGCCGCCGGCGATGATGGTGCCACCGGTCGAGATCGTCGCCTCCTTGATGCCGGGGATCCGGTAGGGCAGCGGCACCGTCACGGGAAGATCGAGAAACGGCGTGATGCCCTTCTCGAAGCCGAAAGCGGAAGCGTCCATGTCGCGATAGCGCACGGAAACAACCTGGTAGATCTCCGTCTGAACGAGACGGCGGCTGCCGGCCGAGCCGAGCGAGACGACCAGATGCGGCAGCGAACTGGCGGCCCTGAGGCCGCCGAGCGCGGCGCCCAGCGCGATGCCGGCCTCGACAGGCCCGACGCCGGTCATCAGCGGCTTGAACAAACCCTGAAGGCGCGGGCCGTACTCGGCCTCGGCTGCCATGACGAATAGGATCCGCCGTCCGGCAAGCGTCTCGATCCGCATTCCTATCCCTCGATGCCTTCGCGGCCGGTCACCGTCATCATGGTGCCGGTCATGGTGGCTATCAGCCGCGCTTCGCCCTCGGCTGAGAAGGCGTATGCCTGCCCATCCGCCACCACGATCGTGCGGCCCGGCTTGGTGACCGACCCCCGGAAGAGAAAGCGTTCGCCACGGCCGGGCGCCAGGAGATTGACCTTGAACTCGATCGTGAGAACGCTGGCGTTTTCCGGGATCAGCGAGAATGCGGCATAGCCGCATGCCGAATCGAGGACCGCCGATATGATCCCGGCGTGGAGGAACCCGTGCTGCTGGGTCAGCGCCGGCGAATAGGGCATCTCGATCTCGACGGTGCCTGGGCGCACCACCGTGAGCTCGGCTCCGATCGTCGCCATGGCCCCCTGCCTGGCGAAGGAGCTTCGTACGCGCTCCTCGAAATTCGCAGCAGGCACGATCCTTGCCGCCATTCGGCCGTCCCCGATTTCCAAGCCGGCGTTATTGCAAACGCCGCCGCGCCGCACAATCGGCATTTCGGCGCAGCGTCAGTTCAGCCACCATACTGAAGCATTCAACAGAGACGCGAAGGCCGTCCAGAGCACGTAGGGCACGAACAGAAGTGCGGCGGGGCGGTCCTTGTGCCAGGCTGTGGCCACGAAGCCGAGGGACAGCAGGAGGATCAGGCAGACAACGACCAGCGCAAGCCCAAGCTGATGCGCCAGGAAGAAGATGGGCGTCCAGGCGAAGTTCAGGGCTAGCTGCAGCCACCACAGCATCATCGCCGCGCCTCTTTGCGGCAGCAGCCAGATGCGCCAGCCTGCGATGGCGATCAACACGTAGAGAACTGTCCATGCCGGCCCGAACACCCAGTTCGGCGGGTTGAACCAGGGCTTGGCAAGGCCGGCATACCACTCGCCGGGCACGCTGACGAGACCGACCAGCGTGCCCCCGCCTAGCGTCAACGCGATGAAACCGGCCAGCGCCCAATATCTGCTCAATGCACCGATCCTCCGCCGATCCGCGAGAATAACTGGACGTAACGGCCGAAACGTCAAGTCCGGCCCGTACTAGCTTTCCCGGCGCAACGCCGCGAAGTAGAACCCGTCGGTGCCGCTGCGCGCGGGCGTCAGCGAGATGCCCAGGCGCCGATCGATACGCGCCGCGTCCTCCCGGCCGGGGTGGTGGCTGCGCCACAAATCGCCATGATCCACCGGCGAAAAGCCACCGTCTCGCGCCAGGAAGGCCTCGACCTGCGCGGCATTTTCGTCGCGAAACACCGAGCAGGTTATGTAGACCAGCAGCCCGCCCGGCCGGACATAGGTCCGCGCCTTGTCCAGGATGGCCGTTTGCTCGGCCGTTCGCGCCTCGACTTGCTTCGGCGATAGGCGCCATTTCGCGTCGGGCCGGCGCCGCCAGGTTCCGCTGCCCGTGCACGGCGCGTCGACGAGCACGATGTCCATCTGGCCGGAGAGCGGCGCCAGGCTCTTCTCACGGCCGACCACCTCGACATTGGTCGCGCCGGAGCGGCGAAGGCGGTCGAAGATGGGCGCGAGGCGCGCCTTCTCGGCGTCGAAGGCATGGATCCTGCCGCCGTTCTCCATCGCGGCCGCCAAGGCCAGCGTCTTGCCGCCGGCTCCGGCGCAATAGTCCAGCACCTGCATGCCCATGCCGGCGCCCGCCAGCGCCGCCACGACCTGGGAACCTTCGTCCTGCACCTCGAACCAGCCCTGCTGGAAGGCGGGCTCGGCCTGCACGTTGGGGTGGCGCCCTGCGCCTTGGATTGGAGCTATGCGAAGGCCGTTCGGAGCCAGCAGCGTCGGCATCGCTCCGGTTTCCTCCAGCTCCAGCGAAACCTTTTCGCGCGAAGACAGCAGCGTATTGACCCTGAGATCGAGCGGCGGGCGGGTGGCAAGGGCAGCAGCCTCGTCGGCCCAGTCAGCGCCGAACGCGCTTTCGAGTTGAGGCAGACACCAGTCCGGACAGTCGGCCCGGACATCGTCCGGCGGAGTCTGCCCGAGACGTTGGGTCAGGCAGGACTGTTCGGCGGGCGACAATGGCGCGGGCGCGAAACGATCGCCCTCAAGTTCCCGACCAAGGGCCTCGAAGGAGAGTTCCCATTCAGTCAGCAGCGCGCCGTAGGCGTGTGCGCGCGGCGTATCGGCATCAAGCAGCCAGGACGCCGTGCGCCGGCGGCGCAAGGCGCCATAGACGATGTTACCCACGGCCGCGCGGTCGCCGGAACCGGCGAAGCGGTGCGAAAGGCCCCAGTCCTTCAGCGCATCGGCAACCGGCCGATGCCGCTGTTCCATGTCCTGCAAAACTTCGATGGCTGCCGCTAGACGTCCGCCGATGCGCATATCCGGTTTTCCCGCGCCGGTGATCCCGAGCCAAAGCTTGCTACAGCGGGCAGCGCCGGCGGGCAACAGGGAGCGCAGTCACCGCGCCAGACGAACCAAGGCCGGGTACGCGTCCCGGCCTTCGTAGTCCGTCGGTGGAAGTCCCGGACGGGGACTAGCGCACAATGTCGAAGCGGTCGGCGTTCATCACCTTGTTCCAGGCGGCGACGAAGTCCTTCACGAATTTGCCCTTGGCGTCGGAGCTGCCATAGACCTCGGCAAGCGCGCGCAACTGCGAGTGCGAGCCGAAGATCAGATCGACGCGCGTGCCGGTCCACTTCAGCTCGTTAGTCTTGCGGTCGCGTCCCTCGTATACGCCGTCGATGCCGGCCGAAGGCTGCCACTTCGTGCCCATGTCGAGCAGGTTGGCGAAGAAGTCGTTGGTCAGCGTCTCGGGACGGTCGGTGAACACGCCATGCGTGGACTGGGCGACGTTGGCGCCCAGCACGCGCAGGCCGCCGACCAGAACGGCCATTTCCGGAGCCGTCAGCCCGAGCAGTTGCGCGCGGTCGACCAGGGCCTCTTCAGGCGACAGGCGCTGCTTGCCGCGGGAGTAGTTGCGGAAGCCGTCGGCCGTCGGTTCGAGCGGAGCGAAGGACTCGACGTCCGTCAGCTCCTGCGAGGCGTCCATGCGACCCGGAACGAAGGCTACCTTCACCTCCTGGCCGCCATCCTTCGCCGCCTTCTCGATCGCAGCGGCGCCGCCGAGCACGATCAGGTCGGCGATGGAGACCTTCTTATCGCCCTTCTGCGCGGCGTTGAACTCGTTCCGGATCGACTCCAGCTTCTGCAGAACGGTCGCCAGATGAGCCGGCTGGTTGACTTCCCAATCCTTCTGCGGTGCGAGACGGACGCGCGCGCCATTGGCGCCGCCGCGCTTGTCCGACCCGCGGAAGGTCGAGGCGGATGCCCAGGCGGTCGAGACCAGCTGGGAGACCGAAAGGCCGGAGGCGAGGATCTTCGCCTTGAGCGCAGCAACGTCGGCCCCGTCGATCACCTCGTGGTCCAGCGCCGGGATCGGATCCTGCCAGGACAGCTCTTCCTTGGGAACCAGCGGCCCGAGATAGCGGGCAACCGGGCCCATGTCGCGGTGGGTGAGCTTGAACCAGGCACGGGCGAAAGCGTCGGCGAACTCGTCGGGGTTCTCGAAGAAGCGCCGGGAGATCTTCTCGTAGGCAGGGTCGAACCGGAGCGCCAGGTCGGTGGTCAACATCGAGGGTGCATGCCGCTTCGACTTGTCGTGGGCATCCGGCACGGTGTTGGCGCCGGCGCCGTTCTTCGGCGTCCACTGCTGTGCGCCGGCGGGGCTCCGGGTCAGCTCCCACTCGTAACCGAACAGGTTCCAGAAAAAGTTGCTGCTCCACCTGGTGGGCGTCGTTGTCCAGATGACCTCGAGGCCGGACCCGATCGCGTCTCCG
>JAEUMA010000341.1 GCA_016793565.1 Rhizobiaceae bacterium | reverse complement strand
CATCATCGCGTTGCTCGGCGTCATCTTCGTGGACCTGGTGGCCAACGGAGCGGTCAACCCCGCCACAGGCGCCTTCATCGCGCTCGCCCTGGGTTGCCTGATCGGCTACGTCCACGGGTTCCTGGTCGCCCGCGTTGGGCTGCAGCCCTTCGTAGTCACGTTGTGCGGCCTGCTGATCTACCGCGGCGCGGCGCGCTATTACACGGACGAGGCGACCGCCGGTTTTCCCTTCGGAGCGAGCTTCCCGGTGCTCGAATGGCTGACCGCCGGCCGCTTCTACGGAGTGCCGCACAGCCTTATCGCCTTTGTGATCGTCGCGGTCGTCGCCGCGGTGCTGCTGCACCGCTCCGTGTTCGGCCGCTATCTCTACGCGGTCGGCAAGAACGAGGAGGCGGCGCGCTACAGCGGCATCCGCACCTCGCGCATCACCATCGCCGCCTACGTCATCTGCTGCGGCCTCACCGCGCTCGCGGCGATCTTCATCGCCATGTACACGCGCTCGATCTCGCCGTCGTCGCACGGCAATTTCTACGAACTTTACGCGATCGCCGCGGCGGTGCTGGGAGGCTGTTCGCTGCGCGGCGGCGAAGGATCCATCGTCGGTGTCGTGCTCGGTGTGATCCTGCTGCAGGTGCTGCAGAACCTCGTCAATCTGCTGGGGATACCGAGTTCACTGAACTTCGCGGTGATGGGCTCGGTCATCCTGATCGGCGTGCTGGCGGACAACGAACTGTCGAAACGCCGGAAGATCGCCCAGATCAAGGTTGGAACGGCCTGAATTTCGACCGGCGGAACGACTCTCCGCCCGGCCTGGGTTTCAGGAATGTGCCGAGCGTGTTGCGGCGACGCGGGGCTCGTCCGGCTGCGCGCGCAGCAGAGCCTCGACCTCTTGGCGGGGAAGCGGCCGGGACAGCAAAAAGCCCTGCAGGTCGTCGCATCCGATATGCCGTAAATAGTCGCTCTGCGATGCGGTCTCCACGCCTTCCGCAGTGGTCTTGAGACCGGTGGCGCGAGCCAGGTCGACGATCGCCTGGACGATCGCCTCGTCGCCATTGGCGGTTCCGAAGCCCTGCACGAAACTGCGATCGATCTTGATGCGGTCGACCTCGAGTTCGTGAAGACGCCCCAGCGATGAGAAGCCGGTTCCGAAATCGTCTAGGGCGAAGCGCACGCCAAGTTCCCGCAGGGCGGCGATGTTGCGGTCACGTCCGCTTTCGCGCTCCGCCAGGGCGCTTTCGGTCACCTCCAGCTCCAGCCGCCGAGGGTTGAAGCCCGTGGCGAGCAGGACATTTGTGACCTGCATGGCATAGTTGGGATTGCGCAGCTCGATCGCCGAGACGTTGACGGCAAGCGATTCTACGGGCCAGCCGGCCGCCGTCTCGCAGGCCTCTCGCAGTACCTTCGCGCCAAGCCTGCCGATGAGCCCGGTTTCCTCGGCGAGCGGAACGAAGGTGTCGGGGGGAACCCAGCCGCGTTCGGGATGCCGCCAACGTACCAGTGCCTCGACGCCGGTGATGCGGCCCACGGCCGTCGAGTACAGCGGCTGATAGTGCACGAGGATCTGGCCGTCGGCATCGAGGGCGGTGCGCAGGTCGCGTTCCAGATCGCGGCGGGCATTGCTGCTGGCGTCCATCTCGGGTACGTAAATGGCGAAATCGCTGCGCCCGGCACGCTTGCAGTGATACAGCGCAACGTCTGCGCGACGGGTCAGCTCGACGCGCTCGACACCGTCCTGCGGCGCCATGGCCACGCCGATGCTCACGCCGACGAAGACCTGGGTTCCTGCGATCGGATAGGGATGACGCGCGGCCTCGACGATGCGCCGGCAGACCGCCTCGACCTTGGCGCGCGAATGGACGGCGCGCAGCAGGATTGTGAACTCATCTCCGCCAATCCGCGCGATGGTGTCGCGTTCGCCGACAATCTCGCGGATGCGGTGCGCGAAGTCGCGCAGCAGCGCATCGCCGGACGGGTGCCCGAACGTGTCGTTCACCTCCTTGAACCGGTCGAGATCGAGGTAGAGCACGGCGATCGTCTCGCCCGATTGTGCCAGGGACTTCAGGGCGCCGTCCAGCCGGTCGTTGAACAGCCCGCGATTGGGCAGGTCGGTGAGCTGGTCGTGGTGAGCGAGATGGCGCACGGTGGCCTCGCTCTCGATCAGCTTCAGCGACCGGCGGCGCAGCGCAGAAACCAGCAGCGCCATCATCGTCATGGCAACCAGAAAGACCACCACCATCACTGGAGCGACGCGCGACAGCAGCGTAGTGCCGGGGCGATAGGGCTGCCAGACGAAGTAGCCTATGGTTTCCCCGCGCGACGACGTCAGCGGGCTGGAGATCTCGGTGGCGGACGCGTTGTCCAGCCAGGAGAAGCGGAGGTTGTCAAGCAGGTAATCCTGCTTCAACTCGGTTATAAAGCTGTCGTCGAGATAGCGCACCGCCACATGCAGAAATTCGTTGCCGGGCGCTTGTGGTATGTCGCCGGTGTCCGAAACGATCGGCTTGACGCTCACGACGGCCGGCCGGCCGGAAACGACTACGAAATCGGCTACGCCCAGCGTCAGCACCCGGTCGGACAGGCCGGTCGTGTCGCCGCCGCGAAGCCGCTCCCGCAGCTTGGCGGCGAGCGGCATGGTCCGTGCCATCAACTGCTGGAAATGCGGGCTGCGGGCCTCGACCTTCGGAAAGGCGTAGATGGGATTGTTGCGGGGATCGAGGACGTAGGCGCCGTCGTGCCCGAAATAGGTCTGCATCCAGCGGCCGAGATTGACGTCGATCCACTCGGTGTCGCCGTTCATGGCGGCGGTCAACGCGTCGTCCCACACGGCGACGCCTTCCTGGTCGTGCGCGATGCCCGCCCGCAGTTGCGACAAAACCAGGACGACCAAGCTGCGCTGGCGCTGGTCCGAGGCCCGGTCGACTTCGTAGGTCGCCCACAGCAGCAAGGTGGAGGCGGCGATCGACAGGACCATCGCCGTCAAGAAGATCGGTGTGACGATCCTCAGCAGGAACGTTCGGCGGCTGGGCTCGGAGAACGTGCGTAGCATGGTCGGCCGATGGTTGCGATCGGCGCGACTATGCAACAAAGATGTTAAAGAACCGGTTCAGGCACGGTTCGCGCCAAAACAGGCGTTTCGCGGGCTGGTGGCGGCACCGGTCCGCAGCAACCGGCTCAGCCGAATTTGGGGTCCAGGCTGCCCGCCTTGTAGCGCTTGGCCATCTCAGAGAGCGGCAGCGGCTTCAACCGCGAAGCGTGACCGGCTGTCCCGAATTCTTCGAAGCGCTGCTTGCACAGCTTGGTCATGGCCGTCATTGCCGGCTTGAGGTACTTGCGGGGATCGAACTCGCTGGGATCCTCCGACAGAACCTTGCGGATCTGGCCGGTCAGCGCCATGCGGTTATCGGTGTCGATGTTGATTTTGCGTACGCCGTGCTTGATGCCGCGCTGGATCTCCTCGACCGGAACGCCCCAGGTCGGCTTCATCTTGCCGCCGTACTTGTTGATGATCTCCTGCAACTCCTCGGGCACCGAGGACGAACCGTGCATCACCAGGTGGGTGTTGGGCAGCTTGCGGTGGATTTCCTCGATCACATGCATGGCCAGGACCTTGCCGTCCGGCTTGCGGCTGAACTTGTAGGCGCCGTGGGAGGTTCCCATCGCGATCGCCAGCGCATCCACCTTGGTCTCGGCCACGAATTTCACCGCCTCGTCGGGGTTGGTCAGCAACTGGTCGTGGCTGAGCTTGCCTTCGGCGCCGTGGCCGTCTTCCTTGTCGCCCATGCCGGTTTCCAGTGAGCCCAGCACGCCGAGTTCGCCCTCGACCGAGATGCCGCCGAGATGCGACATGTCCACAACGGTCCGGGTGACGCCGACATTGTAGTCCCAGTCGCCCGGAGTCTTGCCGTCTTCCTTGAGCGAACCGTCCATCATAACCGAGGTGAAACCGGCCTGGATGGCAGTCATGCAGGTGCCGGGCTCGTTGCCATGGTCGAGATGCACGCAGACGGGAATGCCCGGATAAATCTCGGTGACGGCGTCCATCATGTGCTTCAGCAGGATATCGTTGGCATAGGAGCGGGCGCCGCGCGAAGCCTGCAGGATAACAGGCGCATCGACCGCGTTAGCGGCCTCCATAATCGCCAGCGCCTGTTCCATATTGTTGATGTTGAAGGCCGGCACGCCGTAGCCATGCTCGGCTGCGTGGTCGAGCAACTGCCTGAGAGTGATACGCGCCATGATGGTCCTCCTGTTCGTGATCCGCTCCGCAGCGGCTACCATCAAAAGGCCGTAGGGGGAAGCGGCGGAACGTCACTGCGGCCGCGCGGAGCCACGTCACACAGCGTTGGAGGTCCAACGCGCCGGAGGATCCGCCCTACCAGCGTTGGGTGGCCCGCATGATTGGTGCAGAAAGGGCGTCCTTCTTCGCTCGACGCGCGCTAGACATCGCCCCCGAATTGGTCGGGGCGAGCATTCTCGTCAACGGCGTTGGAGGAGTGATCGTCGAAACGGAAGCTTATGAGGCCGACGATGCCGCTTCGCATAGCTTTAGGGGGCACACGGATCGAAACAGGGTCATGTTCGGTCCCTCCGGCCACGTATACATCTATCTATCCTACGGGGTTCATTGGTGCCTGAACTTCGTCTGTCAGCGAGGCGGGGCCGTCTTGATCAGGGCGCTCGAGCCGACCGACGGCGTCGACCTTATGCGAGAGCGCCGTCGCTCAGTGGATATCCGCAAGCTTTGCTCCGGGCCGGGTCGCTTATGCCAAGCCCTCGCGGTCGACCTCTCAATGAACGGGTTGTCTCTCGCCGAGCCGCCATTCCAATTCTGCCTGGGTCGACATCGCGAAGAAGTTTCCGCCGGGCCGCGCGTCGGCATCTCTAAGGCCAGCGAACTGCCTTGGCGGTTTGCAAGGACTGGTTCGCACTATCTAAGCCGGCGCATCTGACCCTTCGTCAGCGGAAGAACAGCAGGAAAAGAATAATCAGCGGAATCGGTACGCCGATGAGCCAGAGAAGAATGCCGCGTCCCATTGTGATCTCCCGAAAATTCTGTTGCTTAGGCGAACACAATTCCCCGGACGGTTTTCCGTTCCATATTCGAGGCGGAAGGCGAGACCAAACGTCACCCGCGTGGGGCCACACCCCCGGGGTGGTTGTGCGCGCTGCCAGCGGAGGAGTGCTATTCCGCGTGCAGTTGCCGCGCGATCGGCGGCCCGACGGCTATGTCGCTGAAGGTCGCCTCGAAGCCCGAACGCTCGGGCGAGCACGCCATGATGCCGACAGCGGCGTCGGCGGAAGAAAAGGGGGCCAGCCGCGCCATTTGCCAGTCCATCGCTCCAACGGCGTAGTGGATGCGTACCGCGTCGCCGTGCCGGGTCAACCGCACGCGGACGGGATCGGCAGGCACTGCGTTCGGCAACGGGATCACTGACCAATCCGACACGCCGCGGGTCACCACGACGCTGAAATGCATCATGCCGTCCGTGTATTCGATCCCCGTCTTGATCCAGTTGGTGGCGTCGATCCGCAGCATCAGGCCGGCCTGGTCGTAGAGGTGCTCGTAGCGGCCGAGCACTGTCGCGGAAGCGGTGAAGTCGCCTGCGACGGGTTGCAGCAGAGCGTGCCCATCGTCTCGGTGGAAGCCGTAGAAAGTGGCCTGCCAGAAGTCAGTGCGCTTGCCCGTGACGAGGCTGACGCCGTCCACCGACCGGCGCCAGAGCGGCGGTTCGTTGAGCCAGGTGAAATCCGGATCCGGGGCAGCCTGCATCGGATGCGGCGTCACTTGCCGGCGTCGGTCAAGAGCTTCAACTGCGATGCCGACAGGGCGAGGCGCGCGCCGCGCGCCAGGCTGTCCAGCTGTTTCACCGAGGTCGCGGACGCGATCGGGGCTGCTACGCCGGGCTGCGCGTTGATCCAGGCTAGCGCGATCTCCGCGGGCGTGGCGCCGGTGGATTGCGAGACCGCATCCAGCGCAGAAAGAATGCGCAAGCCCTTCTCGTCCAGGTATTTTTCGATTCCCTGGCCGCGCGGGCTCTGGCCCAGGTCGGCCTTCGACCGGTACTTGCCGGTCAGGAAGCCGGCGGCAAGCGAATAGTACGGGATCAGGCTGAGCTCTTCTCGAACGACGATGTTCTGGACGGCGCCCTCATATTTGTCGCGCGTGTAGAGGTTGAACTCGTTCTGCACCGTCTCGTAACGCGGCAGGCCGGTGCCAGCGAGCCGGAGCGCCTCCGAAAGCAGCGCTTCGTCGTAGTTGGAGCAGCCGATGAAGCGGACCTTCCCCGCGCGGATCAGGCGTTCATAGGCGCCCAGCGTCTGCTCCTGACGCACCGTATGGTCCGGCCAGTGGCTCTGGTATAGGTCGATATAGTCCGTCTGCAGGCGCTTCAGCGAGGCTTCGACCTCTTCCTCGATCCACTTCGGCGACAGGTCGGTCTTGCCTTGGCCCATGTCCGAGCCGACCTTGGTGAAGACATGCATCCGGTCGCGGTTGCCGCGTGCCTTCATCCAGCGCCCGATGATCTTCTCGCTTTCGCTGTCGTTGCCCGGAACCCAGCGCGAATAGGAGTCCGCCGTGTCGATGGCGGTGAAGCCGGCGGCCGCGAAAGCATCGAGAACAGCGAAAGAGGTCGCCTCGTCGGCCGTCCACCCCATCACATTGGTGCCCAGCACCAGCGGCTCGATGACAATATCGGTGCGTCCCAGGCGTCTCTTCATCACGGTCTCCGGCATTCGGCTGTTGCGCAGGTCAGGGCTTATAACTTTACGGGGCCTCTGCGCAAAGCCGTCCGCAACGGACGCTCGGAAGTCGTTGGCCATTTTCCGTGCAAATTGTATCAAGAGCGGACGCGCGACGATCTGTCGTTCGCCGAACCGGGTTAGGGCATCGCATGTTGCGCATTTCAACCTATGTCGCCGCAAGCTCCATCGAAGGTGTCGGGGTCTTCGCGGCGGAGCCGGTCGTGGCAGGGACTCTGATCTGGCGTTTCGAACCGGATTTCGACCTGCTCGTGCCTCTGGAAAGATATCGCAAGTCGGCACGGCATGTGCGGGAACTTCTCGACCGCTACGCCTATCCTAGCCCCGACCGTCCCGGCTTCCTCGTCTACGAGACGGACAATGGGCGCTTCATGAATCACGCCGCCGATGCCAACACGGATTTCTCGGTTCACGGCGGGGGCACCGCTTCACGCGCCATAGCGGTCGGCGAGGAGATTACCTGCGACTATGGCGAGTTCTTTCCCGGTTTTTCGTTCCACCACGGCCATGCCGGCGGCTAACGCAACCACCCTGGCGGCCGTTAAGCCCGCATCGGTGATCGCTGGCAGGGCGCTGCTATTTCCGCTAGGTTGCGCTGCGTTATCGACCAGGGGACAGGGAATGCGGAAATCGATCGCCGGACAAGGCTGTGTGCTGGCGGCTGTCGCACTGCTGCTGTTTTCAAGTCCTGCCTTGGCGCAGGAGGCTGGCAATCCGCCGCCGCCGGCCGTGGAGACAGCCGCGGTGAAGCTGGCGCCGGTGACGCGCCAGGTCGAGTTCATCGGTACGGTGGAGTCGGTGCAGCAGGTGGACCTTCGCGCGCGCGTCGAGGGCTTTCTCGAGTCGGTAAATTTCAAGGAAGGAAGCTTTGTTCCTGAGGGAACGCTGGTGTTCGAGATCGAGAAGGACACCTACCAGGCGGCGCTGGACGGTGCCAAGGCGACGCTGCAGGCGGCCAATGCCCAGCTTGCCGGCGCGCAGGCCACACTGAAGCAGGCGGAAGTCAACCTCACGCGCCAGATCTCGCTTCTGAAGACAGCGGCGGTGTCGCAGGCGACTGTCGACGATGCGACCGCCAGCCGCGACACCGCGCAGGCCTCGGTGCTACAGGCGCAGGCGCAAATTGCCCAGGCGCAATCGCAGGTGGAGACGGCGCAGCTCAATCTCTCCTATACCGACGTCAAAACGCCGATATCCGGCCGCATCGGCAAGGCCTACGTCACCGAGGGCAATCTGGTTTCCCCCTCCACCGGTCCGCTGGCGACCGTTATCCAGACCGATCCGATCCGCGTCGTGTTCTCGATTTCGGACAGGGACTATCTCCAGGTGGTGGATGTGCTTAAGCCGAACGACCAGGGCTTTTCGACCGATCCGGCGCACTACCAGCCGCGACTGCGACTCTCCGACGGAAGCGAGTACGCCTCGCCCGGCAAGATCACCTTCATGGACAATTCGATCAACACCACGACCGGGACGATCGCCGTTTACGCCGAGTTTCCCAATCCGCATCTGCAACTCGTTCCTGGCCAGTTCGTCGGCGTCACCGTGCAGGACGGCAAGGCGCAGGAGCTACCGGTCATCCCCGCAGCGGCAGTTCAGCAGGATCGCGACGGCAGCTACGTCTTCGTGCTCGACAACGAGAACCGGGCGGTGATCCGCCGTGTCACACTGGCCGAGCGCGCGGGCACCGACTGGGCGGTTTCGGCCGGCCTCGCCAATGGTGAGGTCGTGATCGTCTCCGGCGTGCAGAAGGTCAGGCCGGGCATCGTCGTGGCGCCGCATCCGGCTGCGGGGAACTAGCGCATGTTCGCTGAGATCTTCATCCGGCGGCCGCGGCTCGCGATGGTGATCGCGGTGCTGATAACGCTTGCCGGCAGCATCGCGCTCATCAACATACCCGTTGCGCAGTATCCGGACATCACGCCGCCGACGATCCAGGTCTCCGCGAGCTATCCCGGCGCTGACGCGTTGACGGTGGCCGAGACCGTGGCCGGTCCGATCGAGGAGCAGGTGAACGGCGTGGAGGGCATGCTCTACATGTCGTCCACTTCCAGTTCGAGCGGCGTCTACACGCTGACGGTGACCTTCGCGATCGGCACCGACAGCGACATAGCCCAGGTCAACGTGCAGAACAGGGTGGCGCTCGCCACGCCGCAGCTGCCGGACGCGGTCACCCGGCTCGGCGTCAGCGTGAGAGCGCAGCAGCCGAACTTCCTGATGATCGCCAACGTGTTTTCCCCGCAGGGGACGCATGACGGGCTGTTCCTTTCCAACTACGCCCAGATCAACGTGGTCGATCCACTTTCGCGCGTCACGGGGGTGGGCTCGGCGTCGCTTATGGGCGCGCTCAACTATTCCATGCGCATCTGGCTCGATCCGCAGCGCATGGCTGCGCTCAGCATTTCGACCGACGACGTCACCAACGCCATCCAGCAGCAGAACGTCCAGGCGGCGGCCGGCCTGATCGGTGCCCCGCCGATAGGCGAGGAGCAGGTGCTGCAATATTCGATCACCGCGCTCGGCCGGCTCGACAGCCCCGATCAGTTCGGCAACATCATCGTGCGTACCAATCCCGACGGCGGTATCGTCAGGGTGCGCGACATCGGCCGCGTCGAACTCGGCGCTCAATCCTACGGTTCGATCAGCCAGCTCAACGGCAAGCCAGCTGCGACTGTGGCGATATATCAGTCGCCCGGCTCGAACGCCCTCGGCGTGGCCGACGGAGTTCGCGCGCAGCTCGAAGTCCTGAAGTCGCGTTTCCCCGCGGACGTTGAGTATCAGGTCATCTACGATTCGACGGATTTCGTGAGGGCTACGATCCACGAGATTGTCTACACGCTGGTGCTGACGGGCATCATCGTGCTGCTGGTGGTGTTCGTATTCCTGCAAGATTGGCGCGCGACGCTCATTCCCGCATTGACCATTCCGGTCTCTCTGATCGGCGTCTTCGCCATTCTTCTGGCGCTGGGGTATTCGGCAAACACGGTCACGCTGTTCGCGCTCATCCTGGCGATCGGACTCGTCGTCGACGACGCCATCGTGGTTGTCGAGAACGTCCAGCGCGTGATGGAAGAGGAGCCAGGCATCTCGCCTCGCGAGGCGACGACGGTCGCGATGCGGCAAGTCACCGGCCCCATCGTCTCGACCACCCTCGTGCTGGTGGCCGTCTTCCTCCCGGTGGCGTTCCTGCCGGGCATCACCGGCCAGCTTTTTCGCCAATTCGCGGTCACGATCACGGCTTCCGTCGCCATCTCGGCGCTCAACGCGCTTACGCTGAGCCCGGCGCTCTGTGCCATCATGCTGCGGCCGCCGCACGCGGCGAGAGGCCCTTTCCGCTGGTTCAACCTAGGCCTGGACCGCACGCGGGACGGCTACTCCCGCGTCAC
>JAEUMA010000339.1 GCA_016793565.1 Rhizobiaceae bacterium | reverse complement strand
TATGCTGCATCGCAGCAAGTTGCATCCCCTCCGGCGCATGGCTGCTGCGTCGACAGCGCGCATCTCCGGTCGGCGCGCATGCTTGCATCCCCGCAAAGCAAAGCTAATGTCGTGCGCGTTCAGGAGGAACGGTAGATGGCTGGCTTCAAGACCCTCGACGATATCGGCCCGGTGAAAGGCAAGCGCGTTCTCGTGCGCGTCGATCTCAACGTTCCGGTCGCCGACGGCAAGGTAACCGATTCCACCCGCATCGAGCGTGTCGCCCCGACCATCGCCGAGCTCGCCGGAAAGGGCGCGAAGGTCGTTCTGCTGGCCCATTTCGGCAGGCCGAAGGACGGGCCGGACCCGAAGCAGTCGCTGAAGCCGATCGCGGAGGAGACCGCGAAGATTCTCCGCCGCAAGGTCGCGTTCGCCTCGGACTGCATCGGCGAGCCGGCCTCGACGGCGGTCGCCGCCATGCAGGACGGCGACGTGCTGCTCCTCGAGAACACACGCTTCCACAAGGGCGAGGAAAAGAACGACCCGGCCTTCACTGCCGCGCTGGCGGCGAACGGCGATATCTACGTCAACGACGCCTTCTCGGCGGCGCATCGCGCCCACTCCTCCACCGAGGGCCTGGCGCATCTGTTGCCCGCCTATGCCGGCCGCACCATGCAGGCCGAGCTGGAAGCGCTGGAAAAGGGCCTGGGCAACCCGAAGAGGCCGGTCGTCGCCATCGTCGGCGGCGCCAAGGTGTCCACCAAGATCGACCTGCTGATGAACCTGGTCACCAAGGTCGACGCGCTCGTCATCGGCGGCGGCATGGCCAACACCTTCCTCGCCGCGCGCGGAACCAATGTCGGCGAATCCCTTTGCGAGCACGATTTGGCGGACACCGCGCGCCAGATCATGATCGAGGCCGCCGGTGCGGGTTGCGCCATCGTACTGCCCTCCGACGGCGTCGTGGCCAAGGAATTCAAGGCAGGCGCGCAAAGCCAGACGGTGGGGATCGAGAGCATTCCCGCCGACGCCATGATCCTCGATGTCGGCCCGAAGTCGGTCGAAACGATCAACGCCTGGATCGACCGCGCGGCGACGCTGGTGTGGAACGGCCCGCTCGGCGCCTTCGAGATCGAGCCCTTCGATCGCGCTACGGTGACGGCAGCCTGCCATGCCGCGCAGCGCACCAAGGACGGAGCGCTGGTGTCGGTGGCCGGCGGCGGCGACACCGTCGCGGCACTGAACCATGCCGGCGTTGCCGACGACTTCACCTATGTCTCCACGGCGGGCGGCGCGTTCCTGGAATGGATGGAAGGCAAGCCGCTACCAGGCGTCGAGGTGCTGAACCGCTGATCCGGACGGCGGAAAGAGCCTGTCCGACCGCGAGGCGCGCTACGCCGCGAAGCCGTGACTGAGCAGCACGGTGAGCGATATCGCCGCCAGCGCGCCCACTGCGAGCTTCCAGCAGTCGCGGCGGCGCCGCAGCCCGGGCAGGCCGAGCGGCCTGATCACCTGGACCACCATCATGCCGGCGATGATCAGCGACAGCAGCTTGGTCATCGCTCCTTTGAACAGGATCGCGACCCCGTGTCAAAGTGCCACGCGCCGAACGGCTGAGAGCGGTTCGCGGCCGGAGGGGAACGTTCTGCCGGAGAGCATCTGGCTCAAGGTCGAGGGTTTTGGCGAAGGCCGTGGTGGTGCCACGGCCGAGATGAAACCTGATGGATTTGAGCCAGATGCACCCGGCCCGCAGGGTTTCCCGCTGGCGGGCGCCCACGGCGTCAGCCGGCTGGCCCGATGCACCACATCGGGCATGCGCCGGCTTCCTGGCGGATCGCCGCGCCATCGGAGAAACAGAACTGTTCCCATCCAGCCATGAACCGCTCTAAGACCTTGGCCGAATGGACGAAAGGCGTGAGGATAGGCCATGAGAGCGTCGCCGCGCGGCCTGACAAGACGCGGCACCGAGGGAGGAAACCATGGTCTCGCAATATCCTGCCGTCTATGCGCAATGGCAGCGCAATCCGGAAGCGTTCTGGGCCAAGGCGGCGGAAGCGATCGACTGGATCAAGCCGTGGGACAGGGTGTTCGACCCGGAGGCCGGCGTATACGGCCGCTGGTTCGCCGGGGCCGAATGCAATACCTGCTTCAACGCCCTCGACCGGCATGTCGCCGGCGGTCGCGCCGACCAGCCGGCGCTGATCTATGATAGCGCCATCACCGGTACCGGCAGAACCTATACCTACGCGGAGCTGAAGCGCGAGGTCGTCGCGCTGGCCTCGGTGCTGCGGCACAACGGCGTCGGCAAGGGCGACCGCGTCATCATCTACATGCCGATGGTTCCGGAGGCGGCGATCGCCATGCTGGCCTGTGCGCGGCTCGGCGCCGTGCATTCCGTGGTGTTCGGCGGCTTCGCCGCACGCGAACTCGCCACCCGCATCGACGATTGCGCGCCCAAGCTCATCATCTCAGCCTCCTGCGGCCTGGAGCCCGGCCGTACCATCGCCTACAAGCCGCTGCTCGACGGCGCCATCGAGATGGCGCACCACCGCGTCGAGCGCTGCGTGGTGCTGCAGCGGCCGCAGCTCGGCTGCGAACTGATCCCCGGTCGCGACCTCGACTATGCGGACGCGGTCGCGCGCGAAATCGCCGCCGGCGCCAATGTCGACTGCGTGGCGGTGGCGGCCACCGACCCGCTCTACGTGCTCTACACATCCGGCACCACCGGCCAGCCGAAGGGGGTTGTGCGCGACAATGGCGGCCACATGGTCATGCTGCACTGGACCATGGCCAACGAATACGGCGTGCGCCCCGGCGAGGTGTTCTGGGCCGCCTCGGACGTCGGCTGGGTCGTGGGCCATTCCTACATCGTCTACGCGCCGCTGCTGGCCGGCTGCACCACCGTGCTGTTCGAGGGCAAGCCGATCGGAACGCCGGACGCCGGCACCTTCTGGCGCGTCATCGCCGAGCATGGCGTGGTGGCGCTGTTCACCGCGCCGACCGCCTTCCGGGCGATCAAGGGGCAGGATCCGAGCGGGAGCTTCATCGGGAAATACGACCTCTCCGGCTTCCGGACGCTGTTTCTGGCGGGCGAGCGCGCCGACCCCGCCACGCTGGACTGGGCGGAGGCGAAGCTCGGCGTCCCGGTGGTCGACCACTGGTGGCAGACCGAGACGGGGGCGCCGATCAGCCACAACCCGGCCGGGCTCGGCCTGCTGCCGGTCAAGCATGGCTCGCCGGGGGTGCCCATGCCCGGTTACGACGTGCGCGTGCTGGACGACGCCGGCCATGAGGTGCCGCGCGGCACACTGGGCAACGTCGTGCTGAAACTGCCGCTGCCGCCCGGCGCGCTGCCGACACTGTGGAACGCCGACGAGCGCTTCCGGCAAGCCTATCTCGCGGAGTTTCCCGGCTACTACAAGACGGCCGACGCCGGCATCGTCGACAACGACGGCTACCTCTTCATCATGGCCCGCACCGACGACATCATCAATGTCGCCGGCCATCGCCTGTCGACCGGCGGGATGGAGGAGGTGGTCGCCGAGCACCCCGACGTCGCCGAATGCGCGGTAATTGGCATCGCCGACGCCATGAAGGGCCAGGTGCCATGCGGCTTCGTGGTGCTCAATGCGGGTGTCTCCCGCGACGGCCACGAGATCGAGCAGGAAGTGGTGGCGCTGGTGCGCGACCGCATCGGACCGGTCGCCGCTTTCAAGACGGTGCTCACCATCAAGCGGCTGCCGAAGACGCGCTCGGGAAAAATCCTGCGCGGCACGATGCAGAAGATCGCCGACCGCGAGGAGTGGAAGATGCCGGCGACGATCGACGATCCGGCGATCCTGGAGGAAATCACGCTCGCGCTGCACGAACGCGGCCTCGGCGTGTAAAACGGGCGCGGCGACGGACGGGCTTCCCATCGCCGCCGCGATCGGCTAGAGGGGCGGCCCTTCTCCTCAAGCCGGTCCGCAGCGTGCGCCTCGAAGCGCGGGACCCCTTTGCGAGTTCCGCCATGGCCCAGACCCACTGCGGTGTCGACTTCGGCACCACGAATTCGACCGTCGGTCTCTGCCAGCCCGGCGAGGCCCCGCGGCTCATCGCGCTCGAAGACGGGCAGGGAACGATCCCGACCGCGCTGTTCTTCAGCCTCGAGGACGGACGCACCTATTTCGGCCGCGCGGCCGTGCGGGAATATATGGAAGGCGCCGAAGGCCGTTTCATGCGGGCGCTGAAGTCCATCCTCGGCACCAGTCTGATGGGCGAGACGACGCAGGTCGGCCGCGACCGGCTGAGCTTCGAGGCCATCATCGGCCGCTTCCTGCGCCATCTTCGCACCCGCCTCGAGACGGAGAACGGCAGCGCGCCGGACAAGGTGGTGCTCGGCCGCCCGGTGCGCTTCGTCGACGAGGACGACGAGGCGGACCGCACCGCCGAGGCTCAGCTCGCCTCAGCCGCACGGGCGGAAGGGTTCCGCACCATCGCATTTCAGTTCGAGCCGGTCGCGGCGGCGCTGCACCACGAGCGCGGGCTTTCCCGCGAGCAGCTCGCGCTGGTGGTCGACATCGGCGGCGGCACGTCCGACTTCTCGGTGCTGCGCCTCTCGCCGCAGCGGGCCGCCGACCCCGACCGCCTGCGCGACATTCTGAGCACCAGCGGCGTGCATGTCGGCGGCACCGACTTCGATCGCCGACTGAGCATCGCCAGGATCATGCCGGAACTCGGCCTCGGCACGCTTACCGCCGACGGCCGGCGCCACATGCCCGTCTGGTACTTCAACGACATGGCGACCTGGCACCGCATCAACACGCTCTACACAGCGCGCAACGCCCGCGACATCCAGACGCTGATCCGCGAGGCGGCCGAACCGGAAAAGCTGAGGCGCTACGCACATGTGCTGAAGCACCGTTCGGGACACAGGCTGGCGGCGGAGGCCGAAAGGGCGAAGATCGCGCTCACCGATACGGAGCAGGCAATCATCCGGCTGTCGGAGCAGGGGTTGGACCTCGGCATCCCCATCGACCGCGCCGACTTCGAGGCCGCGGTGGCGGAACTGGTCGAGGGCATCTCCGCCGCGCTGGACGCCGCGCTGAAGCTCGCCGGCGTCACGGCTCAGGCCGTCGACACGGTGATCCTTACCGGCGGTGGCGTGCAAGTACCCGTAGTGGAAGCGGCCGCGATCGCGCGCTTTCCGGACGCCGACGTCCTGCGCTCGGACCGGTTCGGCTCGGTCGGCCTCGGCCTGGCGATCGATGCCGCCCGCCGCTTCGGCTGATGGCCGAGCGCCATTGACCTGACCGGCCGGCCAGCCCAGTTTCGGCGGCAGGCAAGGGAGAACGGCGGCATGGCCCTGGAAGGCAAGACGGCGATCATCACCGGTGGGGCGGGCGGCATCGGCCGGGCCATCGCCCGCCGCTTCCTGCGCGACGGCGCCAAGGTCGTGGTAGCCGACATAGACCATGCGATGGGCGAAACGGCGGAAAAGGACCTGGGCGCGCTCGGCGAAGTGCGTTTCATTCGCACAGACGTCGGCAGCCGGCTCGACGTGCACAATCTGCTGGCCGCCACCCTCGAATTGTTCGGCGACCTCGACATTCTCGTCAACAATGCCGGCATCGTCCAGGACGGGTCGATCCTCACGCTGACGGAGGCGGATTTCGAGCGCGTGCTGCGCGTCAACCTCAAGGGCTCGTTTCTCACCGGGCAGGCGGTGGCGCAGTATCTGGTCGAGAAGGTCAAGAACGGCGGCTCGCCGGGCGCGATCATCAACATGTCGTCGGTCAACGCCGTGCTCGCAATCCCGGACCAGCTGGCCTACGCGGTCTCCAAGGGCGGCGTCGCGCAACTGACCCGCGCGATGGCGCTGGAACTGGCGCCATGGGGCATCCGCGTGAACGCGATAGGCCCCGGGTCGATCGAGACCGACATGCTGGCGGCGGTCAACAAGGACGCCGGCGCGCGCAATCGGCTTCTGTCACGCACGCCGCTCGGCCGCGTCGGCCAGCCCGACGAGATCGCCGCGATCGCCGCGTTCCTGGCTTCCAGCGAGGCGAGCTACGTCACCGGCCAGACCATCTACGCCGACGGCGGCCGTCTGCCGCTCAACTATATGGTCCCGCCGAAGACCTCCTGACGAAGGGCTGTCAGCAGCCCTGT